>CALFNL010000360.1 GCA_937902875.1 uncultured Bacteroidota bacterium
CCCGCGAAGATGATTTGACTCAGGGACCCTTTCGTGCCTTCTCACTGAATTTGTTCAAAGGCGCCCTGGATGACCAGGGAAATCCGTTGGCATTGCAACATCTGGTAGTGGCCCAGGAAATACAAAACCAAACGGGAAAGGATAACCGAGCTTCGGGAAGCATCGCCGGTGGCATCAATACCGAATATGCCATTCCAAATTACCGCATCGCCGGTGTGCTGCAAAAATTTCATATCCCCATCACATACTGGCGCTCGGTATATCATTCTACTAATTGCTTCGCTCATGAATCTTTCATTGACGAGATGGCGCATCTGGCCAAAAAAGATCCGCTGGACTTTCGCCTGGCCATGCTCAGGGAACATCGCCGTTACACCCAGGTACTGAATATAGTGGCCAGGCATTCGGGTTGGTATCAGCAACATGAAAAAAATATCGCTAAGGGCGTTGCCATCATGGAACGTTCGGGATCATTTGTGGCGATGGTCACGGAAATTTCTGTAGCTGGCGGCAAGGTGAAGCCTGTGAAGATCACCTGCGCGGTGGACTGTGGCAGGATCGTGAATCCGGATACTATCAGGGCCCAGTCTGAAGGCTGCATCGTGATGGGCCTGACGGCCACGTATAAAAGCGCCATCACCATAGAAAAAGGAAGGGTTGTTCAGCAAAATTTCGATACCTATAAAATGCTTAGGCTGGAAGAATGTCCTGAAATTGAAGTGATCGTTGTGCCCAGTGAAGATAGTCCCGAAGGCGTGGGCGAAGCAGCCCTGCCGGCGGTGGCGCCTTCTCTTACCAACGCCATTTTTGCCGCTACCGGCAAGCGAATCAGGACCCTGCCATTCAATTTGGATGAAATTTAATGTAGAACGATCGGCTTCAAAATTCCGGGAACCCGCCTCAATTCGAATACAATTTTTTTGGAGTGAATTCGGAAATCCTTGTGAGGGTATCTTGTGCCCGGCTCAGAATAATTTTTTTTGAGGCGATGATTCATCAATTCCCGGCGCCGGCAATCCCGCAAATTCAAAATAAGCGTTTTTAGGTTTGCCATCGGGTCTCGCCGCCTTACCTCGAATGCTGAAAACAGGATAGTATTCCAATTCAGCCGAGGGCATTTCATAACACAGGATCGAAGCCATTTCTTCTTCCGTGAGCGCGGGATCCAGCCATTTCAATTCTAATTCCTTCGGCAGGAACAGGGGCATGCGGAATGCATTTTCGCCGCTATTGTGAATCTGCCTCATTATTTCATTACCCGGGCGTGTGATCAGGGTGAACATGCCTCTCACTTCGCCGGTTTCAATATCTGAAGGAATGTATTGGTTATAATGATAGAGGCCTGGAATGCAAAACATTTTCCTGCCTTTCAGGGCCATATGGTAGGGGATTTTATTCTTCCATCCTGTTACCTGCCGGTGTTCATAAATTCCCGTAACCGGTATCAGGCACCTGGTATGGCGTATCCTGTGCCAGAAGGATCGTTTATCTGCCAGGATTTTTTCGCTTCGCGCATTCACCATTGACTTGCGCATGGCTTTCACTTTTTCGGGTGTGTTCATGTATTCAGCGATGATGCCCCATTCAAATAATTTGCGGTGGTAGCGGCCATCTTCCAGGGTGATAACGGGATATTTTTTATACCCGAGAGCGAAAAAATGCGCGCTACTGTCCAGGTCAAATTCAATTTCGCCATCATGAACCAGATTGGGGAAATAGTCATCTATGAGTTCCAGCGCGGAATAAAATGCAATGTCTAAACACATGGCTTATATTTTTCAATTTCTTCTAGCGGCAATTTGTCTTCTTCTCCTTCGAAACTCAATTTAATAAAAAGCACACCAAATTCTTCATAGAGGCCGATCCCGATCCGGCTTTCCCCCTTCCTGGTTTTCCATGCCGGATGTTTTTGCCGGATATAGCGTTGCATTTGTTGCCGGTACTCTTCCGGTGGTTTCCATTCCATACTATTTCTACCGGCATAATATATGCTGAATCCGGTTGGTTGTGAGGCTGCCATGGATAGCCTTTGGAGTTGATTTGGATCAGAACTGTCGTATAAAAAAGCATGGGGATCCTCATGCAGAAAACGGAGATGTGTTTCGGCCATTTCCTTTTCTGCCTCGTTGTAGGCCCTGAGTAGGAAGGACGCGCGTAGTCCCTTTTGCATGCCCCGTGGAAAGGTCTGGCGCACGAAATAACGCTTGCCTTCTTTTAGTTTGGTTTGCAAGAGCCGCTCATTCAATAATGGAAACGGGTTGTACATTCCTGATTTATTTTTTTGCGCGTATTGGTCCGGAATTTCTCTATTGTTTCCGCATCCGGTTTCAAAAACCGGTTCCTAATTCCGAAGGCCTACTCCTACCGCACGCATCAAAAAATCTTCTCCGTACCTGCGCTTCACGCTGTCGATGGCCTGGTAGAGCCTGATCATTTCCTGCGTGTCTTCATAAAGATTGATCTGGTAGTTTCCCGGAACCAGGTGGCTGAAGCGGATGCCCAGTAACCTCACCAATAGCCGACGATCATACAATTTATCAAATAAATCGCAGGCGGTTTTCAAAAGTATATGATCGGCATTGCTGTATTCAATGCTCTTTTGCCTGGTAAGGGTATCGAAATTGGAATACCTGATCTTCAGGGTGACGCAGCCCGTGAGTTTGTTCTGCTTTCTCAATTCGAATGCGATGGATTCTGTCATTCGTACCAGTTCTCCATGCATGAAGCGAATATCAATGGTATCGGCCTGGAAGGTCTGTTCGGTGGAAATGGATTTCTGCTCCCGGTAGGGAACAACGGGGCTTTCATCAATTCCATTGGCTTTCCGGGAAAGATCGATGCCGCCCTTACCGAGCAGGTTCTCCAGCATTTCAATGGGAATCTCACTTAAAATCTTCACCGTTTCCACTCCCATCCTCACCAGGAGCTGGGCCGTTTGTTTTCCGATACCCGGAATTTTACCAATATTCAAAGGAGCCAGGAAATTTTTCTCCTCGCCGAAAGGGATCTTTATCTGGCCATTGGGTTTTACCTCATTCGTAGCCACTTTACTGATGAGCTTATTACTGGCCAGTCCATAAGACACGGGCAATCCGCTTTCCCTTAATATCTTTTCCCTGAGTTCCGAAATAAACAAGGCGCAGCCGAAGTATTTATCCATTCCCGTTAGATCGAGATAAAATTCATCGATTGACGATTTTTCAAATAGCGGCACCGAATCTTCCATGATCTCCGTGATAAGGCGGGAATACTTCGAATAATCCTCAAAATCCCCTCTTATGAAAATAGCATCGGGGCATAGCCTCCGGGCCAGCCTGATGGGCATCGCGCTGTGTACCCCGAACTTACGCGCTTCATAACTGCAGGAAGTGACTACGCCCCGGTCGCCCGAACCACCAACGATCAGGGGCTTGCCTTTTAGTTTTGAATTTTTAAGACATTCCACTGAAACGAAAAAAGCGTCCAGATCGAAATGGGCGATATGTCTTTCTTTTGATAATAACATCTTAGCTGCTGGAATCCATCCTTTTTTTGATGCCCGCTTTTTCTATATATGTCACTTCAATACTGTTCACCTTGAATTCTTCTATTACCTTACCGGTGATCCTGAAAAAACCAGACTGTGGAGGAGCCATATGATATACCTGCGGAAAATGTACCGTATCAATCCAATCCTTATGGCTGACAATACCAGTTCCGCAGCTCATTGTCTTACCCTTCAACGTGCGAACGGGTTTTTGAGTGATATGATATCATAAAACAGTGACGATT
>CALFNL010000361.1 GCA_937902875.1 uncultured Bacteroidota bacterium
GATTCAGTAATTGCCGTATGTCAGCAGGGGCGGAGGATATTAGCAAATTTTCTATTTTGTTTTTATCGTCTTTTCTGGAGATTGATTTTCCGCTTTCAAAACAGGTGATCACGGAATCGTGAACAACCCATTCTGTGTTATTATGTATCAGGCGGATGCCTTTATATCCGTCAAGTGAAGGAATGTGAACATGGCGGTCTGAGCCCCCGGCGGCATTCCATAATCTCATGAAATTTTCAATTTCATTTTTATTCAATGCCCATTGAGGATCCGGCCGACCTGAAAAAATGAGAAGGATCGCTTTCCATTCGTCTTTCCTGTTCATCATAATGGCCCCTTTATTTTAAAATGTCCATGAATGTCGTGCATAAAACTGCAAAAGTCAACATAACTGCCACGGTCAGCTGTTCTTGGATCGGAGATTGGGTTACCACAATTGTCAAGGATGGTAGCAGGGCTGCCACCAATTTTATGGGACCATTTCCCATTGCGGCCCTTGCGGTACCAGTGATAGTCGAAACCTGGCGCTATAACCAATGCAACGAGGTGGCCCGAATTGGGGCATTTATTGTTGTTCGCCGGCAGATCTATCAGCCCATCGGCCAGTGCTCCCAATCTGGCGCTCATGCTCCCCATAGGAGTGGCGCAAGCCGAAAGATTGTTATACTGCTGTTCGGCTGCCATTCCAGGTTGTCCGTAACTGTCGGTGCGGTAATTGGTGCTGTAATTGTAGCAATTATTATTGAATTGTATTGACGGAGCGGAGTTCCAGGTTGGCAGGTCTGGCAGTGGACCGCAAGAGCAGGCCGTCCTCTTATGTGTTTTATAAAAATCATTCAACCAATGATGGTATTTCTTATGATAATTTCTGATAAAGACGGATCTCTGCAATTGAAATGTTTCAATTGAGGATTCGAGGTATTTTTTCAGGGAGGGGATATTATCAGTAAGCCTTAGGCGGGGCAACTGATCGAATACAAATGAAACCAGGTAGTCTATTTGATCAACTTTTGCGATTCTTCCGTCGGCATAGGCCGAATCCTGTGTAAATAATACCCTTAATGGAATTCGGTTCGATAATCTCTTTCCCAGTTGTTCCACGATCAATCCCCGGTAACCCAGCACCGCTGGGAAAGGGTCTGAACTTTCGGATATTCTGGCGAATGAGCCAAATGAAATCATGTTAAGTACTTTCCTGGCAGTGGTGTAGTTCAGAATAAAATATGGATTCGGCCTGCCACTGAAAATGTCGATGGTGATTTTTACAGGCATAAAATAAGGTTTGATCCGCTCAAAGTAGATCAGAAATCGCAGCCTGGCAATACCACTTTGAGGGAATTATATGAGAAGTATATGATATGAAAGAGGTCCTGGTGACCTTATTCAAATAAGTTAATTCTTTGAAATTTGAGATTTAGATTAGGCCAATATCTGATTTCTTTTTGCCAGCTACTATATTCATCTTGTCTGGTTCCAACAATCATAAAACCTGCAGGAATGTTGAAAAAAGCAATCCTTGATTAACAAGAGAACAAATCTTGAGCCAGACTCCCCGCCTGCTACATCCGTTTGTTCATTTGAAGTATGATTATTGTCATAAAATAACTCATCTGCCGTCATAAGAATTGTATCAATGTGTCAGTATTTTGTTACTGTCAAAATGATAGAAGATGCGAATAATAATGGCGGTGTTGGTATTAGCCTTGTTTAATATGGGCAATAAGTGCGAAGCACAGATGAAAAAATTTGTAGCTCCGGGATGGGCCGATACGATCAATAACCCATTAAAAGGAAATGCTTCAGCCTTGGTAGAAGGCAAAGTTATTTATCAAAGCTATTGCAGCCCCTGCCATGGTGTTAAGGGAAAAGGCGACGGTGTTGCTGCAGCAGGTCTTGACAAACCACCTGCGGACCATACTTCCCAGCTTATTCAAAAACAGACAGACGGTGCTTTTTTCTGGATGATCCAGACTGGAAATAATCCGATGCCTAATTATAAAGGTGTGCTAAATACCCATCAGATTTGGGAATTGGTTGACTATATAAGATCCTTAGGTAAACAAACTAAAAACCGTTAATGATGAAAAATTCATTGTTTGCCATTCTAGCCTTATGTTTGTCTTCACTTGCTCAATCGCAAACAAAGACTGCCGGAGCGGGTTCGCAATATGACGGAATCAATCATATCCTGATAGCGGGAGACGGAGAAGTAACTTATTTCCGGGACCAAGATAATTCGTCTTTCACTGAATTAAATTTCAAGCCCATTTTTTTATGGCATATTTCAGACAAATTATTTGTTGAATCGGAAGTGGAAATTGAAACTGGCGAAGGCGAAGCTTCATTAGGACTGGAATACCTAAATATGTGCTATTTCGTAAATCCTTACCTCACTTTGCATGCAGGAAGGTTTCTGCCAAAATTTGGCGCCTACCGCGGCAGAATGGCCGAGGGTTTTCTTAACAGGCTTCCAACGGATCCTATCGGATTTGGAGATGGAGGGATAGGTGCTTCTATTGAAACCGGCATCGGAGTATTGGGAGGATTGCCTATTGGGAATGGGCGCCTCAATTATGATTTTTATTTATCGAATGGTCCTCACCTGCTTACCGATTCTGCCAACGCCGGGCAGTTCGACTATGAAGCTTATATTGGCAATAATAAATCAGTTGCCACCGGTGGAAGAATCGGGATTCTGCCAATTTCTGATCAAAGTTTGGAAATTGGGTATAGCTTTCTTGCCAAAAAAAACACATCAGACCAGGCTGCAGTTGACCACGCAAGCGTATTCATGCAGGCTGTGGATTTCAATTTCTACCACGTTATCACTCAAATCCGTGGCACTATTCGGGTCATGGGCGAATGGAGGCATCAAAAAGTGGGGAATGTTACTTATTATAAGGGCGTTGACGATTGGGGACACCCAAGTGAGCCCTACAATGTGTCGGGCAATCCACCTACATGTTATTATGATCTTGGATCACTAAGATTATCGCAATTGTCAAATTTGATATTGCGCAATTTTGAGATCGCTTTCAGATATTCCCATTATCAAAGACCTTCTGACGCGCCCTGGGCAGAAGGGTTGGGTGAAACGAACCGCACTACTGTTGGCATTGATTATTGGTTGCATTGGAACAGTTTGTTGAAACTTGCTTACCAGGTTGAAAAGAATACTCCCCATGGTTATTATGCGCAATTGGTATTTGGATTCTGAATATCTAAATCTTTGAAAATGAAAAAGTATTTTCTGCTTATCATAATGACCCTGGTTGTTGCGGCAACCAGCACCCTTCAAATTGGTTGTACAGCTTCACAAAAGCTGAATGAAAAAACAGGTGTGCAATTGTGGGGAGAGAATTGTGGAAGATGCCACAATGCGCCCGGCCGCGGTGAATTTCGAAGTGACAATTGGTATGTGATAGGCCAACATATGAGAGCGAGGGCTAACCTTACAGGAAAGGATACAGATAAAATATTGGCTTTCCTGAAAGGGCTTTGACTAATGGTTGAATTTCTGCACTAAATGATGGCTGCAATCATTGCGGCCATCATTTTTATTTGACCTATAATTGATTATTCAGGTATTCCCATATTTTATATTGGTTAAATAGTGATTTTCAATGAATGTTTTTGTCAATTCCTTCTTTACTTTGCGCTTTAAAAGGAGATAAATGAAAATCAACCTGCCACGAAGAATTGTACTAACCTTTTTCATGGTGCTCGGCTCCATAAGCCTCTTATTCGCATGGGGCTCCTGGGGCCACCAGCACATCAACAGGGCCGCAGTGTTTGCGCTGCCCGCAGAAATGAGAATATTTTTCTATAACCATATTGATTTTATTACGGAAGAGTCGGTCATTCCTGATGTTAGAAAGTACACCATCAATGATAAGGCCGAATTTGCAAGGCATTATATTGACCTCGAAACTTTCGGAGACAAACCCATCGATAGCCTGCCCCGGACCATGAAGGATGCTACCGCGAAATATGATGATAAATTTCTTCAGAAGAATGGCATATTGCCATGGTATATCGAGGATATGATGGAAAAGCTGACGGTCGCATTCAGGAAAAAAAGCAAGTCGGAAATATTGTTCCTGGCGGCCGATCTTGGACATTATCTGGGAGACGCGAACATGCCATTGCATACTACTCTGAATCACGACGGCCAATTCACCGACCAGAAAGGAATTCATGCCTTTTGGGAGTCGCAATTGCCGGAACTTTTTGGAGACAGCTATTACTTCAATACAGGCGATGCGGTCTATATCGCCGATGTTCAAAAAGAAACTTTCAGGATCATTGCAGCCAGTCATAAATTGGCTGACAGCCTGTTGCTCATTGAAAGAAATCTGAAAGAATCCTATCCAAAGGATAAGATTTATGTGTATGATTCAGCAGGGAATATTGCCAGGAATAAATTTAACCAGGTGATTCACACGTATGAATATGCGAAAAAATATCATGAATTGCTGAATGGTATGGTGGAAAGGCAAATGAGAATGGCCATAAGTTGCACGGCAAATTTCTGGTACACAGCCTGGGTGAATGGAGGCAGGCCTGACCTAAACAGCATGGATTCTCGAAGCCTGACTGATAGAAACAAAAAGTTTTATAAGAAAGAATTAAAACTTTGGCAGAAAGGAAAACTCTTTGGATTCAAGACCGATAGGGAATTTTGATATTTTCAGGTCGCTTGCGCCTGGGTAGATGGAAACGATTGAAGTAGCTACATTCCATTCCCCAATTAAAATGAGGCTTTTTTAAGATGCCCAATGAATTATTCTTTGGCTGGTCAGACTCATGCATTTGATGATTTTTATTTGGAATTGAATTTTCTGCAAAGGATGGAGTATTTTACAGGCCTGAATGGATTCGAAATTCTATGAATAAAAAAATCGTATTATTTGGTGAATATCTCTTAAGGCTCACTCCTCCGGCACATCAAAAGCTGGTGCAGGCCGATTTTTTGGAAATGCATTGGGCAGGTTCGGAAGCGAATATCGCGGTATCATTATCCATATTGGGAGAGCAAACAAGATATATCAGCGCCATGCCGGGGAACGAACTGGCGCGCGCGGGTATTTCACAACTGCATAAATATGGCGTGGAAACCGAAATCATTTTGCACGACAATTCAAGAGTTGGCACTTATTATTACGAGAGTGGTGTTGGTGCCAGACCTGGAAGGATTATCTATGACCGTGATTATTCTGCCTTTAGTTTATTGAGGCCCGGAGATGTAGACTGGCAGAGGGTTTTAAAGGATGCAGATTGGTTTCATTGGAGTGGCATCATACCCGCGTTGAATCAGAACATGGCGGAAATAACCAGGGAGGCCCTGAAAGCCGCCAAGCAAATGGGGCTTCATATCTCGGCAGATTTCAATTACCGCAGCACTTTGTGGCAATACGGGTTGGAACCGGAAAGAATAATGCCCGAACTTCTGACTTACTGTGATACTGTTTTGGCCGATGTGAATGCCGCGAAATTGTATTTCAATATAGAGCCCGATGAAAAAATGCCCGTAGAAAGCAGTTTCGATTTGTTGCGATCCGCTCTCAAGGGAGTCCGTTATATGGCAATGACTATGCGAACCAGCCAGGGTGGGAATCTCAATCACTATACCGGATATCTGTGGTGTAAGGGATCCATTCATCAATCGCAATCATATGGACTCGATCATATCGCGGAAAGGATTGGAGCTGGAGATGCTTTTATGGCCGGCCTTATTTATGGTATCAGGCATAACAAATCATTGCAGGATACTATTGAATTCGCTACGGCCTGTGGCGTCATCAAACATAGTATCCCGGGAGATTTCAACATTGCGGGTAGGGCAGAGATTGAATCTGTCATTGAACAGTCAGGCAGCGGAAGGATCATCAGGTAGCATATAAGCATGGATTGAAGCATTGCCGGCATAGCTATTAATGAAAAGTGGCCCCGGTTTTAAATTTTACAAATAAAGATCAACCAGTCAATTCCGGATTTTATGACGAAATTTAATCAAGATGAGATTATTCAACGGGTGGAATCTGAAGGTTTCGTGCCTTTGTTTACACATATTGATGAAGATGTGTGCAAGAGGGTGCTCAGGGCCAGTTATGAAGCCGGCATCCGTTTATTTGAATTCACAAATCGAAACTCCAATTCATTCGATATATTCATTGCATTGAGAAAGCATTGTGACCAGGAATTACCCGGCATGGTATTAGGCATTGGCACCATAAAGAACGCACAGCAGGCTGAACAGTATATTCATGCGGGCGCGGATTTTCTCATTTCCCCGCTGATCCTGGAGGAGATTCATGAAGTTTCCCGCAAGCATAAAGTGTTTTGGATGCCGGGTTGCGCTACGGCTACCGAAATTGGCCGCGCGGAGAATTGGGGAATCGGTCTTGTGAAGATTTTCCCCGCTAAACAATTAGGTGGACCACCATTTGTAAAAGCCATCAAGGCCGTATTCCGGAACATGAAATTTCTTGCTACCGGAGGCATAGAACCAACGGAAGCAGACCTGCAGGCCTGGTTCAAAAGCGGGGTAAACGCAGTGGGAATTGGCTCGCAGTTATTCCCTGATGAATGGCTGAAGTCCGGGAAATATGCTTCAGTTACAGAACACGTGAAAAAAATCATGGAGACCATCAGCCATTGTAAGAAGCAGGATATTATTCCAGAGTCTTAGAAAGTATCGCATGGCCTACTATTCAAATTTCGCCTGAAGCAAACATAAAGTGAAACAAGATTTCTATACCATGCGGCAGACCATGCGCTGGTTTGGGCCCGGCGATCCGGTGAGCCTTCAGGATATCCTCCAGGCGGGTTGCTCCGGCGTGGTGACGGCGCTCCATCACATACCCAACGGTGAAGTATGGACGAAAGATGAAATTCAGAGGAGGAAGAGAGAAATTGAAACCTGGGGCCTTGAGTGGAAGGTAGTGGAAAGCGTGCCCGTACATGAATCTATCAAGACCCGCCAGGCGGGATGGGGCGTCTTCATTGAAAATTATAAACAGACCATCCGCAATCTCGCGAAGCAGGGTATTTCCGTTGTTACTTATAATTTCATGCCGGTTTTGGACTGGACCCGCACCGATCTGGCCTATGGCCTGCCGGATGGCAGCAGGGCCCTCAGGTTCGAAAAATCTGCATTGACAGCATTTGATGTTTTCCTGTTGAAAAGAAATAATGCTCAAAAATACTATCAGGAAGAAGATATTAAGAGGGGCGAGGAAAAGCTGAAGAGTATGACCGAAACCGAGAGGAGTCAACTGGTGCGGAACATCATCGCGGGTTTGCCCGGGAGTGAGGAAAGCTTCACGCTTGAGCAATTCCAAATGGCGCTAGATCTATACCGTGGAATTGACGAAGATCGTCTCAGGGAGAACCTGATTCTGTTCCTGAAAGAAATTGTACCCGTTGCCGATGAATGCGGAATCAAGATGGCCATTCATCCGGATGATCCGCCATTTGGCATCCTGGGCCTTCCCAGAGTGGTGAGCACGGCTGTTCATCTGCAAATTATCATCGATGCGGTGCCTTTGGCGGCTAATGGAATTTGTTTTTGTACAGGCTCGCTCGGAGTCAGGCCCGACAATGATCTGACTGCAATGTTGAAAGAGTTCTCAGAGCGGATCCATTTTGTTCATTTACGCAATATCCGAAGAAATGAGGCAGGTGACTTTTATGAAGACAATCACCTCGAGGGAGAAGTTGATATGTTTGCAGTGGTCAGGGAGATTTTAAGAATAATGCAGCGGCGGAAAGTATCAATCCCCATGAGACCGGATCATGGGCACCAGATGCTGGATGATCTGAAAAAGAAAACAAATCCAGGGTATTCGGCCATCGGAAGGCTGAAGGGACTCGCGGAATTGCGGGGATTGGAGATGGGCATTGCCCAATCGTTTTTACGGTGAGTTACAACTGAAGAATATATTTAGCAAAATGCGCGGATTTATTTGAATTGAATCAGGATTCTTATGAATACAATATTTGAAACCAGATACGCCTGCAGCCCCCGGGAATTTGAACAAATGAACACCACTCAATTGCGAGAGGCATTCCTGATTGAAAATCTATTTGAAGCGGAAAAGATTAAATGGGTCTATACTCATTTCGATCGCTATATGGCAGGTGGCGCCATGCCTGCGGGGAAAAGGATTAGTCTCAACACCATCGATCCTTTGAAAGCCAGATTTTTCATGGAGCGAAGGGAATTGGGTATAATCAATGTGGGTGGGCCAGGCCGGGTGGATGCAGATTGGGAATCATTCGAATTGAATTACAAAGAGGCCCTGTACCTGGGCAGCGGGAAACAGAATTTGGATTTCAGTAGCGCCGATGCCGGGATGCCCGCGAAATTTTATTTGAATTCGGCTCCTGCCCATAAGTCTTACCCTTCCCAAAAAATTGCCCTTGCTGATGCGGCTGTAGCCGTATTGGGTTCCCAGGAAAATTCCAATCTTCGCGCGGTAAACAAATTATTGACAACACCACAGGTTCAAAGCTGTCAATTGCAAATGGGCCTCACCGAATTAAGAAGTGGCAGCATTTGGAATACCATGCCTCCGCATAATCATGACCGGAGGATGGAAATATATTTTTATTTTGAGTTGCCAGTTCAGCAGGCGGTATGTCATTTTTTAGGTCTGCCTAATGAAACAAGGCATATCTGGATGAGGAATGAACAGGCTGTGATTATCCCTCCCTGGTCAATTCATTGCGGTGCAGGCACCAGCAATTATTCTTTCATCTGGGGGATGGCGGGCGAAAACCAGGATTATGGCGACATGGATGCCGCTCCCATTTGGGAGCTGAGATGAAATGAACACAATACCTATCTCTATAATAATAAGAAATGAGAAAAACGCTTTCCCGCTTTTTGGTGGTTTTGCTCACATTGTCGTGGATTCCGGCGAGCCCGCAGGAAGCCCTGCTACCGGATTCAATTTTAAAGACAATGAGGAGGGTGGCCGATTGGCAATTGCATACATGGGCAAAGGATGGCATGCGATGGGAGAGGAATGATTGGACCAATGCGGCGGCCTACACGGGTTTCATGGCTTTGAATTCCATCGCGAATGATGCCCGGTACAGTAATGCCATGTATTCCATTGGAGAAGCCATTTCCTGGAACACTGGGCCTTCCAGGACCATGGCAGATGACTATTGCGTAGGTCAGATGTTTTCGGAGATGTACGAATTGTATAGGGAGCCCAAAATGATCGCCCGTTTCCGCTTGCAGGCAGATAGTATTGCTATGCTGCCACACCAGGAATCGCTGGAATGGAAAGACAATATCGGGCTACGCGAGTGGGCCTGGTGCGATGCGCTCTTTATGGGGCCGCCGGCCCTGGTCAGGCTCTTTTCGGCTACTGATGATAGAAAGTACCTTGACCTTGCAGACAAACTCTGGTGGAAGACGACTGACTACCTTTTTGATCCGCAGGAAAACCTGTATTACCGTGACAGCAGGTTCTTCAACCGAAAGGAATCCAATGGAAAAAAGATGTTCTGGTCCAGGGGCAATGGATGGGTGATGGGGGGATTGGTTAGAGTGCTGGAAAATATGCCGGGCGATTACCCCACGCGGGGACGCTACGTTGAATTGTACCGAAAGATGGCCGCAAAGATCGCATCCCTGCAACATGCGGATGGCAGCTGGCATGCGGCATTGCTGGATTCTGTGAGTTATCCTGCCAAAGAAACAAGCGGCACGGGATTTTACTGCTATGCCCTTGCCTGGGGTGTAAACCATGGGCTACTGGACTACGATAAATACTATCCGGTATTGGTGAAAGCATGGTGCGCATTGCGAAGCGCCGTGCACCCCGATGGTAAATTGGGATTCGTACAACAAATTGGAGAAAAACCCGAAGCGGTGGATTATAATAGCACCGAAGTTTATGGTGTTGGTTCTTTTCTGCTGGCAGGCACTGAAATGATACAACTATTACTGAAACATTCGGGTGAAAAAATCATCACCCTGATCAATCTAACGGGACAGGCCAAGCGCAATGAACTCATTGCTTGTCCTTATAGTAAATTCATCAAAAAGGCCGGAATGGCGGGAGCCGGTAATTTCAGGATCGTGAATGGAATGACAGGCGATGAAATTCCTTACCAGGCAGAGTACCGGGGTGAAAAAAAACCACAGAATATTCTTCTACTTCTGAGCCTCATGCCTGGCTCGAAAATATTTGCACTGATTAAGAATGAAGCTCCTGAGCGAGTGGCTGCAAAGGCCTATTGCAGGTATATTCCCGAACGCTATGATGATTTTGCCTGGGAAAATGACAGGATCGCATTCAGGGTTTACGGCGCCGCCCTGGAAAAAACAAATGAAAACGCATATGGAATGGACGTGTGGGCCAAAAGAACCAGCGCATTGATTGTGGATTCCTGGTACAAGAGTGGAGATTACCACGTGGACCATGGTGAGGGGCTCGACTATTATCATGTAGGATTCAGCCTTGGGGCAGGTGCCGCTGCGCCCTATGAGCTTGATTCCATTTATTACTCCAGGAACTACAGGAGATACAAAGTATTGGACAATGGACCATTGCGCGCCAGCTTTCAATTGGAATATGATGGATGGAACGTGAATGGAATGAAGGTTAGTTGCAATAAAATCATCTCATTAGACGCGGGTTCACAACTAAACAGGATAGAGTTGAAATATAGTTTCACAGGAAAGAAGATTCTTCCTTTGGCGGTTGGTATAGTGAAAAGGAACGAGAATGGCACCATCTGGCTGGATGAGCGAAGGGGAGTGATGGGATATTGGGAACCTGAACATGAGAAGGATGGAATTTTGGGTGTAGGCGCTATCCTGCCTGATGGCATTCATGGCATGCTGGTGAAAGAAGGGCATTTGCTAAGCCTTGTGGATATTGCAGCCGATCGTCCAATCATTTATTATGCCGGAGCGGCCTGGAACAAGGCCGGTTTGATTACCGATGCTGGCGAATGGATTGACTATCTCGAAAGTTTTCGGCGGGAGTTAGAGCGTCCCGTGGAGATAATTTGGTAATAAATTCGGATACATCTTATTGAATCTTAAAATGAAAAATTGCCATGGACACACTGGATATGTTTCGGCTCGAAAAGAAGACCGCGCTGGTAACCGGCTGCACGAGGGGCATTGGTAAGGCCATGGCTCTCGGGCTGGCGGAAGCAGGAGCCGATATTATTGGTGTTTCAGCTTCACTCAAGGCTGGCGCCTCTGTGGAAAAAGAGGTACTTGAAACAGGTAGAAAATTCTTCCCATTTCAGTGCGATTTCGGCGACAGGAATGATTTGTACCGTTTCATCGCTGAAGTGAAGAGCCAGTTTGCCGGCGTTGACATACTGGTGAACAATGCAGGCATGGTATTACGCAAACCCGTAGCCGAACATTCGGATGATTACTGGGACAGGGTAATCGCCGTAAACCAAACGGCTCCATTCATCCTGGCCCGTGAATTCGGAAAAGAAATGTTGAAAAGAGGCACCGGTAAAATCATTTTCACGGCATCCATGATGAGTTTCCAGGGTGGCATAAACATTCCGGGCTATGCCGCCAGTAAGGGAGCACTAGGATCCCTGGTTAAAGCCTTCGCCAATGAGTGGGCCGGGAAAGGAGTACACGTCAATGCTATAGCTCCCGGATACATTGCAACGGATAATACTGCCGCCCTGGTTGCCGACAAGGAAAGAAATCAATCCATACTGCAAAGAATTCCCGCGAACCGATGGGGCGTGCCGGAAGATTTTAAAGGGCCGGTGGTTTTTCTCGCCTCCGCGGCTTCAGATTATGTGCATGGCTCACTGCTCGTAGTTGACGGAGGATGGTTGGGCCGCTGAAATGGCCAGCAATGCCGGTAAATCTATTGAGCTATAAATTTGTACCCGCCTGGAATTGGCCCGAAAATAAATTTCAGTCAAGGATGCCCGCCAGCTCGAGGCTTTTCTTCTTCAGCTTCCTGATTTCTATGTCTTCTATGATGGGTTCCGGCGCCAGGATCAGGGAAGTATTATTTTCCTTCCACCAGCTATTTTCCTTCAGTTCTGCAAAGGGCATTACACCCACCAGGTACTTGCGATCGCTTTCGGCATGCCATTCTTCGATCCATTCAAACTTTTCCCGGGGAACAAATTTCCAATCGTCAAAACTCACATACACTTTTACATAAATATCATTGCTGAGTTGATGAGGATTGTGATGGTAGAGTTTCTTGTATTCGTATCGATAATGATACCGCAACGCCGAAATATCGCTGAGCACGGCTGAAGCGGTGGGGAAACTGCCTGCTCCCTTGCCATAAAAGAATTGATTGTCTGCAAAACCACTTTCAATAACCACGCCATTGAATTCATTTTTCACAAAGGCCAGCGGATCATCTGACTTTACAAATTGGGGAAGCACAAAGGCTGCTACTTTACCGTTATTTAATTTCTTGGCCTGAGCTACCAGTTTGATTTGAAAATTTTTTTCCTTGGCAACCGCGGCATCACCCGCCTGGATATTTTGAATGCCCGTGAAAACGATGTCGCCCGGTTTCCCAACAATCCCATAGGCATGGGTCAGAAGGAATGTCCATTTATTGACCGCGTCGAATCCTTCCACATCCAACGAGGGATCGGCCTCCGCAAAACCCATTTGCTGGGCCAATACCAGGGCCTGTTTGAAATCCAGTTTATCTTCAAACATTTTGGTGAGAATAAAATTGGTGGAACCATTCACGATGGCTCTCATGGAATGCAGCAGATCATTATCATAGTACTCTTCCAGGTTTCTGATCACGGGTATGGAGGCACAGGCTGCCGACTCGTATAAGAAAGGCTGGTCATATTTTATTTGGAGGTCCAGGATTTCCTGCAAGTGTTCCGCGATCATTTTCTTGCTGGCGCTCACAATCGCCTTTCCATTCTTTAGAGCCGTGGAAACAATTTCGAAGGCAGGTCCCGATTCGTTGATCACTTCCACAATCACATTGATTTCAGGGTCATTCAGTAGTACTGACCTATCCGTTGTGAAGAGTGAAGCGGGTGCGTTTCTTTTCTTTCCGGCATTCTTGATGCACACTTTTTTGATGCTGGCATTCAAGGAAGGGGTCTGTTGCATTACTTTATATAATCCTTCACCAACTACGCCAAAACCAAAAAGGCCAATCGTCAACTTCTGGTGTGTATCCATCCTATTTCTATTCATTTACAATTTTTAAATAACTCACCGAACTATCATCAATGAATGTTTTTAATTGCGATTCTATTTTTTCGTATTCAAGCAGGAAGCCATCGTGGACGTAAAAAGATTCGATCTCGTGATAGAAGGCTCCGGGAACATGCTGTGCTATGAATTGCTGTTCTATCACTGGAAATAAAATATCGGAATGGATTCCAATTACAAGGGTTCTGGCGCGTATCTGACGCAGCGCGTCCTCAACCGAACCTCTCTCTCTTCCTACGTCTTGCGTGTCCATCGCCTGGCTCAGTCGGAAATAACTGAAGGCGTTGAAGCGTTTTGCGAGTTTTTCTCCCTGATAACGCTGGTAACTTTCGGCTGCCTCACCGCCGAATGGATGCTGAACCGGCCATGCGGTTTTCTTATCCCTTGGCTGGGTGAGTTGGTAAGTGCTGTAATTGCGATAACTCAATAAGGCGATACTTCGCGCCACTTTCATTCCTTCAATTCCTGCCTCGGGTTGATCCTGTTTCCAACTGGAGTCGCACTCGATACTCATCCGTTGGGAGGCGTTGAAAGCGATGCCCCAGGGTGAATGTTGCGCATTGGTGGCAAGGGGTACAATATGGTCGAAAAGCCAGGGTTCCTCGATGGCCCATTCCAGTAACTGCTGACCACCCATCGATCCTCCAATTCCCACATGAATTCTTTCGATACCCAGATGGTCTTTTAGTGGACGGAAAGCGTGGATCATATCACGGATGGTGAACAAAGGAAAGTCATGATACCACCGGGTATTCGTTTCCGGATTTATTTCAAGCGGGCCTATGCTGCCGTAACAGCTTCCGGGCATATTCGCGCAGACAATAAAATACTTAGAAGGGTCAAAATATCTCCCATCGCCCACGAGGCCCGGCCACCAATCTGCAGGGTTGCTATTGGCCGTAAGCGCGTGGAATACCCATACCACATTATCTTTCTTGCTGTTTAATTTTCCCAGGGTGGTATAAGCCAGGTGATATTGGGGAATGGTTACTCCACTCTCCAATGTGAAATGGCTTTCATGGTGAAAAATCTGTGTTGACATATTCAATAAAGTGAATTTCAGGCAAAGAGGCAAGGCGGTTATTTCTGAAGAAAATTATTTTGCCTGCCTTGCGGCTCCGCCTGAAATCCGGGTGATATTAATTCAAAGCGAAATTTGGTGTGAACACTTTTTCGAAGGCCTGTTCAAAATCGGCCTTGATGTCTTCGATATGTTCAATGCCTACACTGATGCGCACCAGATTGGGCAATACGCCAGCGGCAATTTGTTCTTCATCGCTCAGTTGTTCATGCGTAGTGGATGCAGGATGTATGGCCAGCGTCTTAGCATCTCCCATATTCGCCAGATGGCTAACCAGTTTCAGGGAGTCAATGAATTTGCGGCCATTTTCTTTTCCGCCTTTTATGCCGAAATTGAGAAGGCCACCTTTGCCTTTTGGCAGGTATTTATTGGCAAGTTTATTATACGGGCTGCTCTCCAGGCCTGGATACCATACGAATTCAACCTGGGGATGCGACTCCAGCCAGGTAGCAAGAGCCAGCGCATTGTCAACATGACGTTGCATTCTTAACGAGAGCGTTTCCAAACCCTGTATGTTCAGGAAAGCGTTGAAGGGGCTCTGGCATGCGCCAAAATCCCTCAGCCCTTCCACTCTGGCGCGAATAATGAACGCGATATTGGGGAGTCCTAACGGATTGCCCTCACCGAAAACATCCCAGAATTTCAATCCATGATAGCCTTCACTCGGTTCAGTGAATTGCGGGAATTTACCGTTTGCCCAGTTAAAATTACCGGCGTCAATGATCACGCCGCCAATGGTAGTGCCATGACCACCGATCCATTTGGTGGTAGAGTCAACTACTATGTTGGCACCCCAGTCGATGGCACGAAAGAGGTAGCCACCTCCGCCGCAGGTATTGTCCACTATCAGTGGCAGGTCGTATTCCTTCGCAAGGATGGCGAATTTTTCAAAATCAGGAATATTCAGCCTGGGATTGCCAATCGTTTCGAGATAAATTGCCTTGGTGTTCTTGTCAATCCTCTTTGCGAAGCTTTCCACATCATCGCCGTCCGCAAAACGAACGTCAATGCCTAAGCGCTTGAAGGCGACCTTGAACTGGTTGTAAGTGCCTCCGTACAGATAGGAAGTAGAAACAAAATTATCACCCGTCTGCAGAATATTGTTGAGCGCCAGGAATTGCGCGGCCTGTCCTGAAGAAGTGGCCAGCG
>CALFNL010000362.1 GCA_937902875.1 uncultured Bacteroidota bacterium
ATGACTGAAGATGTCCCGTATATATTCTAATGGTATCCTTATTATGAAGTACATCAACATAAATCAGGCTCTCTACACCATCACCCAGCGCTTTTGCCAGACTTATCTTGCCCGAATCAATTATCGGAAACCAGGAAAATATTACGGTGCCACTGTGGTACACCCTCACCCTCGTCCAGTCGTTTGAAAAATAATGATAGGCATAACCCATATTCCGGGTGAAATACCCAATATTATCTGCGTATTTCCCGTCGTCTGCAGTATAAAATTCCTGGAAGCAAATGATATCAGGATCCTGCTCCCTGATCAGATTCAGCATTTTCTGTTCGTTTGGATGAACACCAGTATCAAAACTTTCAGAAAAAGGCTTGATGAATCTCCTCACGTTCCAGGTCATCACCCTAAGCGCTTTGGAGGATTTTTCTATCTTGAATTCATGTTGGAGATTGAATGCGATGATGGATGAGATACTTTTCCAACCGATTACCAGGGCAAGCAGGGAAACCAGGGTCCATTTGGGTTTGATGAAAAGCCACAGAATCATGAATGCCAACAGCAGGAACAGCAGGTAAGGAAATACCAGGCCCATGAATCCAAAAAACCACCAGGTGGAGGGGTTGAGGTATGGACTGAGGCAACCCGTAAGAAAGAAAACAAGCACGATACTATTCGCTACAATCAGGAACCGCTTGGTGAATTTTCGGAAAGATCCAGGCATGAAGCAAAGTTACAAATCTTCGTCGGCTGCACGCCTCAGGAAATCCTGTTCTTCTTCTGAAAGATAGCGAAATCCTCCTAGCCGTTTGATCTTTTCCAGCAATTCATCCACCTTGTCTTGCGTAAGATTAGGCGTTTTTTTGAATGGTTGTTTTCCCCGCGTATTATAGAACACATCCTTTTTTAATGACTTGGCTCTTGTAGGTTTATCGGGAGTAAATAGGTTAAAAAACCAATCGTAAGCGGTATGCATCCATTCGCCCCAATCCTTTCCCTTTTGAAGCCGATTCACATAGAGAAATCCCATTCCCGCGCCGGCCAAATGCGCCAGATATATGGGCGCATATCCCGTAGCGATACCCGCAAAATTAAGCAGGAAATAAATGAGTGTGAGAATCCACAATGGAATACCTCCATTTATCATGGGAAATATCCTGTATCCGGGCGATAATAAAGTGGCGCCAACGGCCAGAGCCATCACAGATGCATTGGCACCTATGAAACTCATTTGTGAAGCTTTCGCGGCAAATGGCGGAACCAGATTGCTGCAAAGCAGGAATACAACTGCTCCCGCAATACCTCCATACAAATATATCGGTGCCACCTTGCGGTTCCCTGCCAGGTCCTGGAGAATATAACCAAATGCCCAAAGCCAGAGCATGTTGGCAATGAGGCCCCAAATTTCAATATGTGTGAACATGAACGTTACAAATGTCCATGGCCTTGTTAGGGATTTACCCAAATCAGCGGGGAGAGTAAACCAATCTACCACCTGGGCCTTATATTCTGCCAAAGGGATGCCGGAAAACTGGTAAATGAATCGGATGAAGAAGAGCCCCGCAGTGATTATGACATTAAGTATGATGAGCTTCGCCAGCGCATCATTGTCAGACCCGAAGAAGATCTTATTGCCTCGTTTTTGTTCCAGCACACTCATGCGGGATTGCGGATTTTAGTATAATTCCAGCTATCAATGTAAATTTACTAATAAAACGTTTTGCGTTTCGATTTGTTCCATATCCAAACCAGGAGCAAACCCGTAACGGCTCCTCCCAGGTGGGCAAAATGGGCAACATTGTCGCCGGGTCTGCTGGCAACGCCTCCAAACAGGTCAAAGGCCATCAGACCAATCACCGCCCATTTGGCTTTGATGGGTATGGGAATCGGAAATATGATCAATAGATTATTAGGGAAAAGATAGCCGAATGCTGCGAAAACCCCCATAATAGCGCCGGAAGCTCCTACCGCCATGGCGTTGGGGTTGAAAAGAAGCTCACAAATGCCAGCCACTACCCCGCAGATGAGATAAAAAATGATGAATCGCTTGGGCCCCCAGAAATTCTCCAACTGGGTGCCAAACATCCATAGTGCAAACATGTTGAAAATAAGATGGAACCACCCTGCATGGGCGAACATATAAGTGATCAGCTGGTAGGGTTTGAATCCATATCCGAATGGGAACAGAGCAATTTTTTCGGTAATGCCCAGCGAAGAATCCAGGGTGTACTGGGCCAGGAATACCAGGGTATTAATGATGAGAAGGTTCTTGATAACCAAAGGCAAGGTCTGAAAATTGCGCGATCGAAACTCTGTCATGTTCTTGAATAATTAAGTCTTGCGAAAATAACACATGTCCATTAGTAAAAAGGTTAAATTCTTTTCAACTTTAATTGCACCACATTTTCTATATGCAAGGTATGCGGAAACATGTCCACAGGCTGGATTCCGGTCACTTCATATTTTTCACCCAGCAGGTTGAGGTCACGGGCCTGCGTAGCCGGAGTGCAACTCACATATACGATTGTGCGGGCTTCCATATCCAAAATCTTTCTGACTAATTTCCAGTGCATACCGGCCCTGGGTGGATCTGTTATAATCACGTCAGGCTTGCCATGGCGTTGAAAAAAATCATCTGTGCAAACCTGCATCACATCTCCACAAAAAAATTCCGCATGAGAAATTCCATTGTGCGAAGCATTTTCTTTCGCATCGTTAACCGCCTCCGCAATACTTTCAACTCCGATAATCTTTTTCGCCTGCCCGCTTACAAAAATTCCAATGCTTCCTGTACCACAATACAGGTCATATACAATTTCATTCCCGCTAAGCTCAGCGAAATTTCTGGTTACCTGATACAGGATTTCTGCCTGTTTGGTATTAGTTTGAAAAAATGATTTGGGTCCTATCTTAAATTGAAATGCCCCAAGCTTTTCCACTACATAGCCGCGGCCATGATAGATGCGCGGCTCCAGGTCATTCAGACTGTCATTTTTTTTGTTGTTGATGGTGTAAAGAAGAGTAGTAATGGAGGGGAAGCTCTGCAGCAGGTGATCGAGCAGGGGCCTTAGGTTTTCATCTTCAAAAGCCAACACTATATTCACCATGATTTCCCCCGTTGTACAAATGCGAATTTGCATGGTTCGAACGCAACCTGCATGCGCGCGTATGTCGTAAAAAGGAATCTCGTGCTGAATGGCGAATGCCTTCACGGCTTTTCGGATCTGGTTGCTAGGCTCTTCCTGCAGCCAACAGGTATCTATATCCACAATCTTATCAAAAAATCCTTTGGCATGAAATCCGGCAACAGGCTCATCGGCACTGATCCCCAAAACTCCCAATTCTTCGCGAGGCAGGAAGCGTTTAGTGCCGAATGTATATTCCATTTTATTCCGATAGTGGGTGCTTTTGCCGGCTCCCAGGATCCTGCTCACAGGAGGCAGGGCCAGCTTGCCAATTCGCTGCAGGTTATCTTCAACCTGCTGTTGCTTGTATTGCAATTGCTTTTCGTAGGGGAGCATCTGCCATTGGCAGCCGCCGCAAATTCCAAAATGACTGCAAAATGGTTGCACCCGGTCATCCGAATATTTCCTGATATTTATCGCAAAGCCTTCGGCCCAATCTTTTTTGCTCTTACTCAATTTCACATCTACCACATCACCCGGAACGGCATTTTCAATAAACACAACTTTCCCTTCCACCCTCGCCAGCGATCTTCCTTCTGCCGCATATGCAGTGACCGGCACATTTTCAAGAATAATATTTTCTGATCTTTTCCTCATGGGCGTCAAAATTATGAAAAGCAAAGGGCACCGCTCCATGTTGAATAATATAATATTTCCTTCTGCGTTACAGGATCATGTTGAACGCATTGGGTTTTTATTAACGCTGTCAACAATCCCAGCCCTTCTCTCTTTTAAACTGTTTACCATAGATTTGCTCCATAAATCAGACAGATGAAAATCCGGATACTCTCAGTTTTTCTCATGATTACTGCCTCGGCTGCTGTGGCACAGAGTGGTTATGATATAAATATTACCCTCCGGCCTTTTTCGAGTGGCTGGCTTTATCTGGGCCATCATTTTGGAAACAAGCAATATATCATTGATTCTGCCCGCCTCAATAGTAATTGTGAAGCCCATTTTAGCGGCAGGGTAAGATTGCAGGGGGGCGTTTACCTGGTGGTATTCCCTAAAAAAAATGGCTGGTTCGAGATCCTCGTAGACAGGCAGCAGCATTTTAGTGTGATGGCCGATACGAGTGACCTGCTAGGGAAAATGCAGTTCACCAATTCATTCGACAATCAACAGTTCAAGGCCTATCAAAGATATATCCAGGATAAGGGTAAGACGATCACGCAACTTCAAAATCAACTAAAAGAAGCCAAATCAAAATCAGATTCGGCGGTCATCAACGCGCAACTCGCCAATTATAATAAGGAGATCCAAACTTACCGCACCAATTTCATGAAGGCTAACCCCAATAGCCTCCTCACTGCCATTTTTAAAGTGTTGCAGGAGCCAAGAGTTCCGCCGGCCGAACAACAGCCCGGTGGCAGGTACGATTCTGTGTTTGCCTTTCAATATTATAAGCAGCACTATTGGGATGGAGTTTCATTCACTGACGAAAGGCTGGTACGCACACCTGTGCTGGAACCCAAACTGCAGAGATATTTTGATCATGTGGTTCCCCAGCATCCTGATTCACTCATCAGGGAGGCGAACCGCATCCTGGATGCCGCTTCGTCAAATAAGGAAACATTTAAGTATTACTTGTCCACGCTCACAGACAAATATGTCAATCCCACCTATATGGGGCAGGATGCCGTATTCGTAAACCTCTTTGAAAAGTATTATGCACAGGGAAAGGCCGACTATTTCATGAGTGAAAAATACCACAAATTCATTTTCGACAGGGCCTATAGCCTCATGGCCAACCTTATTGGCGAGAAAGCCGCCAATATTGAACTTACAGATACCGCGGGGCGGTCGGTGCCCTTGTATAGTGTTACAGGAAACTATATTGTAATCTGCTTTTGGGATCCTACCTGCAGCCATTGCCAGGTGGAGGTTCCCAAACTCGATTCAATTTTTCAAAACAAGTGGAAAGAGGAAGGAGTGCGCTTATATGGCGTGATGGTTGACGGAGGAAAAGACAACTGGCTGAAATTCATTCGTGAGCACAATTTGAAGGATTGGATACACGTTTACCAGACCCAGGCCGCCAGAGACTCGGAATACGCGGCAGGAAAGCCTAGCTACAAACAACTTTTCGACGTGTACCAAACACCCATGCTTTATCTTCTTGACGCCAATAAAAATATTATAGCGAAGAAACTGAACTACGAACAGCTGGATGATTTCTTACAGGTTAAAATGAAAAATGGAAAATCAACCAAATAATTACATTCATTAATCTATGCATAAACTCCTGATACTATTGTGCAGCGTAGCGCTGGGGTTCACCGTGAGATCGCAAACCCTGTTTACCTACGGAGCTCAAAAAGTAGATAAAAAAGAATTCGAAAGAGCCTTTTCCAAGAACAACCCATCCAATGAACTCAAAAAAGAGTCAATTCAGGAATACCTGGATCTCTTCATCAATTTCAAATTAAAGGTACAGGCGGCCAGGGATCTAAAACTGGACACCCTGTCAAATCAGAAAGCCGACCTCCTCAATTTCCGGAGGCAGATCGAATCCGGATTCATGACCGAGGAAAAAACAATCAATGCTCTCGTAAAAGAAGCATTTGAAAGAAGTCAGAAAGACCTTCATATCGCACATATCTTCATCCCATTTGATCCTGGTTTCATAAGCAACCCGGCAGCCAACTATATGGCCAATAAACAAGCCGACACTTCAAAAGCATATCAGGCCATTCAAAAAGCTTTCGATGAATTAAAGGCGGGCGCCGATTTCAGCGCCGTGGCCAGGAAATATTCTCTCGATCCTGCTGTTAACGCCAATAAGGGTGACATTGGCTTCATCACGGTTTTTTCGCTACCCTACGAGCTGGAAAATATCGCTTATGGCTTACCGGTAGGAAGGTTTTCGGTCCCATACCGGAGCATGTCTGGTTACCACATCATCAAAAAAATAGAGGAGAGGCACGCGTTCGGTAAGATGAAAGCCGCTCAAATACTATTGACATTCACACCCAATTCGGGGCCGGAAGAAAAACAGCAATTGAAAAGACTGGCTGACTCCCTGTATGGAGCCCTGCAAAAAGGCAGTGCTTTTGACGCGCTGGCCAGGCAATTCAGTACAGACAGAACGGGCTACCTGACCGGAGGCGTGATGCCCGATTTTGGCATCGGCCGTTATGAAAGGGAATTTGAAGATGCCGCGTTTGGTTTACAACACAATGGCGATATCAGCAGGCCCATAGAGACTGCTTTCGGAATCCATATCATCAAAAGGCTGGGCCGTGTACCTGCTTCCTTGGATCCTTCCCAGGCAAAGGCACTTTTCAGGGATGAAGTGATGCAAGACAGCCGTATGCAGGTAGCCAATCATTTATTCGACCTGGAGGTCTTGAAATTGATAGAGTACAGGAAAGCTCCGCTTGACGAAAAGGCCCTATGGCAGGCTACCGATAGCTTCATTCTAAGGAATAGTGTGGTGCCTGTGAAAAATATCAACGCCAATACTATCCTGTTTTCATTTGCAAAGTTGAACAAAAAAGCCGCGGATTGGTTCCCTTATGCGAGAACCATCAAGACCACCTCGCCTGAATTCGCGAAACTCCCGTTTAGGGAATTGCTAAACAAATTCGCCATCGAAACCGGGCGGGAATATTATCGAAATCACCTGGAAGATTATAACGCCGAATTTCGCGCCCAACTCAATGAATTCAAAGAAGGGAATTTATTGTTTGAGGTGATGGAAAGGCAGGTATGGAGCAAGGCTGCTGCAGACAGTTCGGGCCTTCGCGCCTTTTACAACAGAAATAGGGATAAATATCAATGGGGGCCGAGTGCCGATGCAATTTTCTTCACCACCAGCAACAGGGAAACGGCGATCGATGTAAGGAAGAATATCAAGGGTATCGCGGAGCACTGGCGCATGCAATCGGATCTTTCCAACGGCAAAGTGATTGCCGATTCGGGGCGATTCGAATTGTCTCAAATTCCCCTGGCAAAAAATCAGGAAATGAATGCCGGCTCAATGAGCCCTCTGATTGTGAATGACCAGGACAGCACCGCAACATTTGTGTACGTTATCAAAACCTATGCAGATTCCGCAAGGCGCAGTTTTGAAGAAGCGAGAGGATTGGTGATCAATGATTATCAGACAGAGCTGGAAAAGAAATGGATTGCCATACTGAAACGAAAATATCCCGTCAAAATGAATCAAGCGGTTTTTCAATCACTGATTCATAAATAAAGGAGGGTGGGAAATTCCATCATAATTGCTTCACCACTTCATAAATCATCCTTGATTTGCCCAGGGTGTAATAGTGTAATACAGGCACACCCGATTTTTTAAGTTCCCGTGATTGCTGGGTAAGCCATTCTATCCCAACCAGTTCAACGTCCGCGTCTGTCTTGCATTTGATAATTTCGTTGCTCAGATCAGCGGGAATATCCACGTGAAAAGTGCGTGGTATCAGGCCCACCTGCTTCTTGGAAGAAATGGGCTTCAGTCCGGGTATGATGGGCACATTTATGCCTGCGGCCCTGCAACACTTCACATAGTCGAAATATTTCGCATTATCGAAGAACATCTGTGTTACCACATATTCCGCTCCCGCATCAACCTTCGCCTTAAGATAGCGCAGGTCGGTTGCCAGGTTTGGCGCCTCGAAATGTTTTTCGGGATAGCCCGCCACGCCCATGCAAAAATCGGTGCGGAATCCATTCCGGATATCGTCTTCAATATAAATGCCGTTGTTCAGATCCACTACCTGTTTCAGTAGATCAAGCGCGTATTGGTTACCATCCGGTTCGGCTTCAAAAAAGGTTTCGTTCCTGGCAGCGTCACCTCGCAATACCAACACATTGTCAATCCCCAGAAAATGCAAATCAATTAGCGCGTCTTCCGTTTCTCTCTTGGTGAATCCGCCGCAAATCAAATGTGGTACGGCATCCACTTTATAGTGATTCATGATGGCCGCGCAAATCCCCACTGTTCCCGGCCGCTTTCTAACCTCCACTTTGTCGAATGTGCCATCGGCTTTCTTCTTAAAAGTATGTTCTGCGCGGTGATAGGTAACATTTATAAAACTCGGCTTGAATTCCATTAAAGGATCCAGGTGATCGTAAATGGAATTGATGGTTTTCCCTTTCAGGGGCGGCAATATTTCGAAAGAAACCAGTATGTTCTTTGCGTTTTTCAGATGCTCTGTTACTTTCATTCTGCTTTTAGGTGTAGAATTTCAAATTATCTGCAAACATAATTCAAAGCGTGCATACCAAAAATAGCTGTTAAACTACCACTGGAAGTGAATGGAATAGCCCTTAACCTGTATTTTTGCAGAAATCATTCTGAATTGAATTTAACCATCCATACTACAAACCTCGTAAAGCGCTACCGGAATCGTACCGTGGTTAACAAGGTATCTATAGAAGTAGGTCAGGGAGAGATTGTAGGATTGCTTGGGCCTAATGGGGCAGGCAAAACGACCACTTTTTATATGGTGGTGGGCCTGATCAAGCCGGATGAAGGAGAAGTGTTCCTGAATGATTTGAATATCACCAAATTACCTATGTATAAGCGGGCGCAGATGGGAATAGGATACCTGCCACAGGAGGCTTCGGTATTCCGTAAGCTTAGCGTTGAAGACAATATAGCAGCGGTTCTGGAAATGACAAAGCTTAGCCACGGGGAGCAAAGAAATAAACTGGAGGAATTGCTGGACGAATTTGGATTGCTGCATGTTCGCAAAAACAATGGGGATTCACTTAGTGGCGGTGAAAGAAGAAGAACGGAAATCGCCAGGGCCCTGGCAGTGGATCCAAAATTCATCCTGCTGGACGAGCCTTTTGCCGGCGTTGATCCTATTGCGGTAGAAGACATTCAGGCGGTGGTAGCCAGGCTTAAATTCAAGAATATTGGCATCCTCATTACAGACCATAATGTGAATGAAACACTTTCCATATGCGACAGGGCCTACCTGCTGATTGAAGGAAAAATATTCATGCATGGAACGGCAGAAGAACTTGCCGAAGATGAACGTGTGAGAAGATTGTACCTGGGCAGAAATTTCCAATTGAAGCGTAAGGACTATTTGTACGAAGAAGCCAGAAACAAAGACCTCTGATCCCTTCCCAATTATTTCCACCTAAAAATTATTTGGTCAATACTTCATTCCGAAAGAATATCTTCATTGCAAAAGCCTTTCCCTCTCCGCTTCAAGTTAAATCCACTCAGAATTATTGACCATTTTCCGGTGGCGTTGCTAATTTATTTGGGGTCAAATTTGAACAATTAATGCATTCCTTTCCGCTTTATTCATGAATGCCAGGTTGGAATAGCGGCAATTATGTGCTTATGCTGTTCCATTTAGCCTAAATTAAGTATTTTGCTAATGTAGTATGAAAATATTGAGCCCTGCCATATCACAATTGGCCCGGATGCGTTCGTGGCGCATAGAGGCCTGGATGCAAAATCCCATTGCTTCTCAACGGGAAGTATTGCAGGACCTGGTTACGTCTGCCCAATACACAGAATTTGGACGGAAATATCAATTTTCCTCACTTTTTTCTACGAGGGAATTCAAGCAGGCCATACCCATTCACGAGTATGAAGACCTGAAACCCTATATTCAAAGGATGATGGAGGGAGAGCAAAATATCCTCTGGAATACGCCCATCTACTGGTTTGCAAAAAGCAGCGGCACCACAAGTGAAAAAAGCAAGTTCATTCCTGTAAGCAAGGAAAGCCTGGAAGACTGCCATTATAAGGCCGCCAAGGATGTGCTCACTTTGTATTATAATTTCAATCCCAATTCAGACATTTTAACCGGTAAGGGCCTTGTGATAGGTGGAAGTCATATGGTTCACCAGCTTAATGAGGAAATACATTATGGCGACCTGAGCGCCGTTTTACTTCAGAATTCTCCCATGTGGGGTCACTGGGTTCGCACACCGGAATTGGGTATTGCACTGATGGATGAATGGGAATCCAAGATAAAAATGCTTGCTGAAACAACCATAAAAGAGAATGTGACTTCCATTTCAGGCGTACCCACCTGGACCATTGTGTTGCTTAGAAGGATTTTGGAGATAACCGGCAAAAAAAATATTTCGGAAGTATGGCCAAACCTTGAACTATACATGCATGGTGGGGTGAGCTTTACGCCCTATAAAGAGCAATTTCATCATCTAATCGGAAAAAAGATTCATTACCTGGAATCTTACAACGCGAGCGAAGGATTTTTTGCAGCGCAGGATTCTCCAAACGAGGAGGGGATGTTACTTTTTGTTGACCATGGCATTTTTATGGAATTCATGCCTGCGGAGGAATATGGAAAACCCAATCCCCAAACGGTGGGCCTCAGCAAAGTAATTAAGGGAAGAAATTATGCTATGGTCATCAGCACCAATGGCGGGCTCTGGCGCTATATGCTGGGAGATACCATTCAGTTCACATCTTTGCTACCGTTCAGGGTAATAGTGAGTGGAAGACTCAAACATTTTATCAACGCCTTTGGAGAAGAATTGATCGTTGACAATACAGACAAGGCCATAGCGGTGGCCAGCAACAAAACGGGAGCAGTTGTAAATGATTACACGGCCGCTCCAGTCTATTTCAGCGAAGCCGGCAACGGAGCACATGAATGGCTGATTGAGTTTGAGAAATTACCCGAAAACATGGACCAGTTTGTTTGTGAGCTGGACCATGCATTGCAAGACACCAATAGTGATTATGAGGCGAAGAGATACAAAGATATGGCGCTTCGAAAACCCATTGTGCATATAAGTCCGCGGGGAATGTTTAGCAACTGGCTGAAGAGTAAAGGCAAGTTAGGGGGGCAACACAAAGTGCCCAGACTCTGCAATGAACGAAAATACCTGGAGGAGATACTTTCATTTCAGGAGTGAAGAAATGAAATTAATTCATCCGGCCCCTGTATATTGCGGAAAATTATTTGCACAAAAAAGATTGAAATGAAATTACTAGACAGTAAAGTAGCGATCATAACAGGAGGTTCAAGAGGTATTGGAGAAGCAATTGCCACCAAATTTGCCGCAGAAGGAGCACATATTGCATTTACCTATGTTAGCGATAGCAGCGCCGAAAAGGCAAAATCACTGGAAGAAAAACTAAAGAGTATGGGTGTAAATGCCAGGGCATTCAAGAGTAATGCCGCTGATTTTGCCCAATGTGAATCCTTCGTTAATGAAATCATTAAAGAATTCGGCACGGTTCACATCTGCGTAAATAATGCCGGAATCTCAAAAGACAATCTCCTTTTAAGGCTCTCGCCTGAGCAGTGGGATGAAGTGATGAGTGTAAACCTGAAGAGTGTATTTAATATGACCAAACAGGTGATCAGGCCCATGATGAAGGCGAAAATTGGGAGTATCATCAATATGAGTTCCATCATTGGCCTCAGTGGCAATGCGGGACAAAGCAGTTATGCCGCCAGCAAAGCAGGCGTGATAGGATTCACCAAAAGTGTGGCCAAAGAATTGGGGAGTCGTAATATCCGCTGCAATGCTATTGCTCCGGGTTTTGTTGAAACGGATATGACGAGCTACCTTAAAGAAGGCGAAAGCGTTGAGAAATACAAGTCAGGCATCCCCCTGGGAAGATTCGGAACAGGCGAAGATATTGCCAACGCGGCTCTCTTCCTTGCGAGTGATATGGGCAGTTACGTTACCGGACAGGTGATCAGCGTATGCGGCGGCCTTCATATTTGAAACCTGGCTCAATGAATTCATTCACCGCTTCACAGGAGTGTTTCAGAACAGGAGATGAAATTCGCCTGCGCCAAGCCATTCTGTTTTCTATTCCAAATGCAGTTCCGGAAATTTGCTCCCTGCCATTTTCAAACTAAAGCCGAAGATTATTGCATACTCCATTCCATCAAAATGCCCTGGCATCGATTGCTGCACAGAAATGGAATCGGCTTTTTATATGTAGGTGCCCGCTTCATTACACCTTCTCATATGCTATATTCGCAAATGAAAATTAAAAGTATGTCGTCATCTGAAAAATTATTGTTAGGTAATAAGGCATGGTCTTCAGAAAAAATACTGGCAGATCCTGATTTCTTCAATAGGTTGGAACATCTGCAGAAGCCTGAATTCCTTTGGATAGGTTGCAGCGACAGCCGGGTGCCCGCAAATGAAATTACGGGTACCCAACCGGGAGAAATTTTTGTGCACCGCAATATTGCCAATTTGGTTGTGCATACAGACGTAAACCTGAGCAGCGTGCTGGAGTTTGCAAT
>CALFNL010000363.1 GCA_937902875.1 uncultured Bacteroidota bacterium
CATGAATTTATATCATCTCTTAGCAGGGGCATGCTCATACAATGAAACCCACCTCTCGCGCGCGAAAGTTCTGCAGAAGGTATCAGGATCAAAGTGTCCCTTATTTTATCTGCCGTAGTTTCGTCCCTCTCAAGCTGGTCTATCAGATCCTTGACAGTCACTACCCGGAAACCATGCTCGCGAAAAGCCTCTGAGGTCTTGTCGTTCCGGTCGTAACCCAGGATCACACCTTCTTTCAATGCGAGGAGGTTGCAGGAATCAGTCCACTGTTCACGGGCGTCATAAGGGAATTGATTATTGCCCGAATAAATGAATACCACTTCTTCCCGGCAGCCCAGGTCATTTCTGCTAACATCGGTCAGAAGGTCTTCCAGGTTATCCATATAAACAGGGTCTTCAATGGATTTTTTCCTGAACTGGATGATCTTGAGGGATTCTTCCTTTTTTGTGCCTTCCAATATGCGCTGGACCGGATCCGAGTCTTCATGTTTTACGGTCTTTTTGGAAAAGGCGCCCAGCATAACCCATACGTTTTTTTTCACCTGAGTGAATATGGTATCGATATGCATGTAGTCTCTTTTTTTGGGAATCTTAACGATGCTCACCTTATCGGCAATGCCTTTTTCAAAGAGGATGGTGATCACCTGGTGCGCGGCTTCCATGGTAGTGCGTTCACTCACGCCAACGAGTACATGATTCGGACTCACCACCATCACATCCCCGCCTTCCAGAGTAATTTTTCTCTCGTCTCCATCGCGGGGTAATAGAAAATGCTGGTGCATGTCGGCCAACTCAATGATACGATCCTGGAAGCCATTGAAAAGAGGGTGGTTAAAAAAAATGTATTTCACCAGCAACGCCTCGCGGGTTCTGGCTTTTTTAGCGGGTTTGTTCAGGAGCACATAGTCCTTAATTACGATACCGATATCCCTGGTGAAGATGAAATTGGGAATGGGCGGGAATATCATGCGCTTGTCGGGCATGCTCCCGGTTATAAACACGTTGGCCAGTTGGGTGGCGCTCAATTCCTGTAATTCTTTCTGTGTTTCGTATGAACAGTTCTCGATGGCGCAAACGGATGCAACAAGTTTAACGAGCAGCTCCCGGTCTGAAAGAATGTCGGCAAGCAGCCATTGCAGTTCAATCACTTTTTCACTTCTAAAGAAATTGGGATGGTCGGGCTTGTAGAAATTCCGGTTAGAGCCGGCATCGTCAATTGATTTCAGTTTCCCCTTAATCTTCCCGGGGTCCAGAAAGTATAGCAGGATCTTGGTATAATAATCATATTCCTTACTTCGGATTGTTTCCAGGTGCACAATGTCTTCAAATAGCCAGTCCTGGGCCTTTGATGGTACTACTTTGCCCAGCCCGCTATCGGGACTATGCACCAACAATCGCCTTAGCGTGCCTACTTCCGAGCTAACGTATAATTGATTTAGATCATGTTTAGCCATAGAGATAAAAATTGTGTGATTCTTTGTGATTGTGAAATATACCGCCATGCTGGCCGGATTCAGCCGGGTATGTAAAAGTTAACAGGTAACAACGTGGTTGCCGAAAAATGAGGAACCGGGAATCTAATTAGATTTTGCAGCATACCGGATCTTGTGCTGTAAAGGTAACGCTTTTTAATCAGCCTCTGTTTTGCTTTCGGATGGCGGTAAATCCCGTAGCAGAAATGCAGCCTGGTTAGTTTTTCAATGTTTTTCTTATTGTGCCATTTCAAATTTGCGGAAATGAATTACATTTAGTCCCTGTTTATAAAATGTCATAATTACAGTCAACATGAAACAAAAACTTGCCATCGTACTCACCCCTTTCCTCATTTTAATTTTATTTGCCTGCAATCAAAGATCCGGGAAACCCCGGGTGTTGGTCTTTACAAAGACTGCGGGTTATCACCACAGTTCCATTCCGGTAGGTGTGGCCGCCATTCAGAAGCTGGGTTCCGAAAACGGATTCGACGTTGATACCACTTCCGATGCCGCTATGTTCACGGATGATACACTGAAAAAGTATTCCGCATTAATTTTCCTGAGCACCACGGGTCCATTGTTTAACACAAACCAGGAGATATCTCTTCAGCGTTATATTGAGGCTGGTGGAGGTTTCATGGGTATTCATGCCGCAACAGACGCCCTATACGACTGGGGCTGGTACAATCGCCTCGTGGGTGGGGTATTTGACAGCCATCCCGAACAACAGGAAGCCAAACTCATAATCAATGACCGGGATCATATCTCCACTAAACATTTACCGGCCGAATGGACCCGGAAAGATGAATGGTACAATTTTAAAAAATTGAACCCGGATGTGCATGTGCTCATAAGCATTGATGAAAAAAGTTATAAGGGAGGAAATAACGGTGACCATCACCCTATGGCATGGTTTCACCAATATGACGGCGGCCGCGCTTTTTACACCGAATTGGGACATACGGAAGAAGCTTACAGCGATCCGCTATATCTCAAACATATACTGGGCGGCATCAAATACGCCATCGATGATAATAAGATACTGGATTATTCAAAATCTAAAACACAATATCCTCCGGATGAAGCCCGCTTCACGAAAGTTGTTTTGGCAGAAGGTGATTTTTTTGAACCGACTGAAATGACGATACTTCCTAACCTGGATGTTCTCATTGCCCAGAGGAGAGGAGAACTGCTGCTGTATAAGAACGAATCAAAAAAAGTGAAGCAGGCGGGCATTTTGAATGTTTATTTTAAGACAGATGTGCCGGGCGTAAACGCCGAAGAAGGCGTTCTGGGACTCGCCAAAGACCCGCATTTTGAAAGAAATCATTATGTGTACATCTATTACAGTCCTGCGGATACTTCGGTCAATCGCCTATCGAGGTTCAAATTAGAAAACGACAGCATCGACCCCAAGTCAGAAAAAGTGATTCTTCAGGTATATTCCCAGAGAAATATTTGTTGTCATACCGGCGGCTCCATCGCGTTCGGACCGGATAGCCTGCTTTATTTCTCCGCGGGTGATAATTCCACCCCTTTTGATGAACCCAATCAACTCTATGTGAGTCATGGCTACGCGCCTTTGGATGACCGTCCCGGCCATATACAATATGATGCCAGGCGTTCGGCTGGAAACACCAATGACCTGAGAGGTAAGATCAACCGCATCAGGGTGAAGGAAGACGGTACTTACGAAATCCCAAGGGGTAATTTATTTCCACGAGATGAAAAGGGCACAAGGCCCGAGATATATGTAATGGGTAACCGAAATCCTTACCGGATCACGGTTGACCAGAAGACAGGTTTCCTGTATTGGGGTGAAGTTGGGCCGGATGCCAATGCAGACAGCCTTGACACCCGGGGACCACGTGGCTACGATGAAGTGAACCAGGCCCGGAAAGCGGGATATTTTGGCTGGCCATTGTTTGTGGGAAATAATTATCCATACCATGAATACAATTATGGAACGGGCGCTTCGGGCCCGGCCTTCGATCCCGCCAAACCAATGAATGAATCCCGTAACAATACAGGCCTCAAACTCTTACCTCCCGCACAGCCTGCTTTTATATGGTATCCTTATGGAGAATCCAAAGATTTTCCGCAGGTAGGCACAGGAGGAAGGAACGCCATGGCCGGACCGGTTTATTATGCAGATATGTATCCCGCAGCCACGAGATTGCCAGACTATTATAACGGCAAATTGATCACCTACGATTGGGTGAGAGGCTGGATGAAAGCCATTACAATGTTTCCAAATGGTGACTACGACCGGATGGAGCCCTTCATGGAACATACCAAACTCAATTCTGCCATTGACATGGAACTCGGTCCTGATGGCAGGATCTATATTCTGGAATATGGAACAGGATGGTTCAGCAAAAACGCTGATGCGGCATTGTCGAGGATTGATTACAATGGAGGAAATCTGGCACCCAGGCTGGGAAAGTTACAGGTTGACAAGATCACCGGTCCATTGCCACTCAAAGTGCATGCTTCTTTGGAGGCCAGTGATCCTGAAAAAGATCCAATGCAATTTGCATGGACCAGCGGCAATGGCCCCTCTATTCAAACCCAAACTGGTGAAACGGATATCACATTCAACAAGGCAGGCGATTATTCCATCGTTGCAGACGTGAAAGACAATAAGGGAGGCCAAACCAAAACAGAGGCGATAAATATCTACGCGGGCAACACCCAACCGGCGGTA
>CALFNL010000364.1 GCA_937902875.1 uncultured Bacteroidota bacterium
GCCAGTACCATTTTGGGTGCCTCAGTCTTTTTCCATGGCTTTGCCCGAATATTCATTCGTCAATTTTTTTTATCAGCGATCCCGGGAACACAAATAAAATGATTTGTAACCGTTCGTCCATTTAATGAGTCAATCCGTCTGCCAATCCAATTTACACGCTGCTATTTTGTATAATTTCACTTATTTATTCATGACGGTGCAATCCAAAGAAAATATATCAGCCATCACCGAACAGAATATTTCATTCTACAATGAAATAGCAGGTCAATATAATGCCATATTGAAAGCAGAAGATACCAACAGCATTGTGAGGAGCAAAGTTGCAGGAAAATTTCATGACACCATAAAATCCGGACTGGTACTGGATTTTGGCGGGGGCACGGGCCTTGACCTGGATTGGCTTTTAGGCTTTCAGTATGAGGTCTTTTTCTGTGAGCCATCGGCCGGAATGCGCCAAATGGCTATTCAGCGAAATGCCGATCTGCTGCATAGCAGTCATATTAATTTCCTGGCACAGGAGAAAACAGATTTTGCAAAATGGCACCAGGATCTCCCCTTTTCGCAGCAGGTGGATGCCATACTTTCCAATTTCGCGGTCATCAATAATATCGCCGATATTCAAACTTTATTTTCGGCCCTGGCCAGGGTTCTTAAACCAGGAGCCCATATGATGGCGCTCATGCTGGATAGCCCCTGGCAAACATTGTTTCGACGCCACCCCATGGCATTCCTGAAATATCTTTTCAATCGCCGCACCATCAGTTTGAAAGTTCAATTCAAGGGAAATGAACAGACCGTTTACCTTCATACCATGAATAAAATACGGGAGGCCTCTTCAACTCATTTTGATTTCTCTTCTTCCGAATCCATTAAGGGATCCGGCTTTATTTTGATAGACCTGGCGAGGAAATGATAAAATTCATAAGGAAAATATTGTGGGGAAATCCCAAAGAATATATAACCGTAAGGATAGCGGATAAGATCAATGAAAGCGTTTATTTAGAAACGGGGGCACTTACACTCAACATATCAAAGAATCATTGGGTGCTGTCATTGGATCCCCTGGTAATAGGCATCTGGATCAATGATCCCGAACAGGCCGCGATCATTGACAAGGAAAATACATTCAACATATATTTCAGAGATTCACCCGAATCAGGCAATCAGGCTGAAAGGCCAACCACATTAGCTTTCATGGAGCTGGGCTTCTTCAATAAGATCGAAGAGAAAGAAGGAACCCTGTATTTATTCAGGCTGATCAGGAGCCAGATCCTTCCTGGTAAATTGATGAAGGGGCTGAACTTATTTTTCACCCGTTTCAAAAAACCAGATTACAGTTTTTCAAGATTCAAATCCCTTGCTTCGGCATACAGTTATCCCAGAAAGGTAAACCTGATATCATTCAGGCAGGAGGATTATTTCAATCTTTTCCCGATGGATTTGCTGGGTAATATAGAAGGCTCCAACCTTCATGTATTCGGACTACGTCATTCAAATGTTGCGTTACAAAAAATTATTGAAACCGGTAAGATGGTCGTATCCGGAATTTCCTATGAGCAGAAAGACATTATTTATCAACTGGGAAAGCATCATAGTGCCAATCCACGCTCGTTGCAGGACCTCCCTTTTGACAGCTTTGAAACTGAACGCTTCGGTTTTTATTTGCCGGAATGGGTGGAAAATTACAGAGAGATCAATATCACTAAAACGATCAACCTGGGAAGCCATATGCTGCTCTGGGGTAAGGCCGCCAATATCGTGACCATAAAGGAATCGAAGGGCTCACTTTTTCATATACATTTCCTTTTGTTTCACCATCAACAAACAAAAAGATCATCATACCCGCCTGCTTAATAAGAATCCCATCAGTCCTTGTTTGCAGATAATGCCACCAATCCTGCATATCGTCTGATAAATAGAATGTAAATGATTAGATAAAAAGGGGCATAGAATCTGTCGGATATATCCGGGTAAAGAATGGTCCTTACCGCTATCACACCCAATATGCAGCAGGCGAATTGCTGGTCGAAACTCAAGTCGTTTATTTTCATCCCTTGTTTACGAAGGGAAATCAATCCAATCAGCAGCAGGCATACCACCATATTGGAATAGTATAAGCCCGCGATTACATGGGAGTAAAGCACTTGCAGATATTCCTTCAGGGAGAATCCGGCATGGTATTCGTGCGAGAGGTTCAGGTATCTGAAAAAATGAGTATAGTAAAACAGGCTCCATCCGTACGCGCTTGCCGACATCGCCACCGTTATATAGCCCAGCAATAGCAGCAGCAGGATAATCAAATATTGTTTCCGGTTTATTGTGAGAACCGACTTGCGGGAAAGGGCCAGCAGGCTCACAATGGCAAAGCAGGCGATCACATTATCCAGCCTTGTGAAAATCGAAAGCAGAAGCAATGCAACCAGTGGCCAGAGCCGCGGTTTAACAACCACAAAATACATTGCAGACATCATTATGAGCGCCGAAATTCCGTCTGGAGTTGAAATTCCGGCTACATGGAGCATGGGCGCCGTGATCATGATCAGGAAACTGAAAATAATTGCATTATAGAGTTGCAGGTATAATTGAAGGCAGTAAAGGAGCAGGATGCCGATCAGCACAAATGATAATGCCGAAGGAAATACGGTGGCAGACGGTAGTGGAATCCCGGATTTGTTAGCCAGGTAAACCAGGCCTATATAGAATGGTTTGACGGAATAAAATGGAAGCTGTTTGTAAAATTCTGATGGATTTTCGTACATTTTCTTACGATAGGGAATCGAGCTATCCACCAGCATTTCATAGGCCGCGGAGGGCATATTTTCCTTCGCGATCCTGTAAGTTTCCTTGTGGATCAAATCCACATCCTGATGTTCAATCTTTATGGTCAGGGCCATGTAGGGAAGCATGTCCCAATTATATTCCGGCTTCCTGAAGGCATGAAGGGCGGCGATTAGTATCGCAATGAAATACAGAAGCCACAGCAATGCTTTGATGAAGCCATGGCTGCCATGAGTTAAGTGAAAGGCATCCTTTTGTTTAATATCCTCGTATTTTACCATGCAACTAAAATAGCAATAAACAGGCTTCAAAGCGCGGCCGGCGTTTTGGTGCGGATTAATCAAAATATTCTAATGAATAAAGTTCTTCTGTTCAATCCACGAAGCGCGAGGTACAAACCGCGCATTCCCAATTCAGTGCTGACCGTTGCCGCCGCCATTGACGGACTGTATGATTGGGCAATTGTAGATGGTAACCGGGAACTGGATCCCTGGCAAAAGATAAAAAGCTATTTGAGTACGGGCGAATACAAATACGTAGGCTTCAGCGTCATGCCCGGGCCCCAACTGAAGCAGGCAATCCCTTTTGCCAAACAAATCAAAGCAGAATTTCCTCAAACTATCATGATATGGGGAGGATATTTTCCTTCCAACCAATTTCGAGTTGTTTTGGAATCAGGATGGGTGGATTTTATAGTGAACGGACCCGGTGATAAATGCTTCCCGGCTCTCATAACCGCCCTCGAAAACGCTCAGCCTTATGAGATGATAAGCAACCTGATCTATCGCCAGGATGGGCAGATCATCAAGACCAGAAAGGACGAATTATACAACCAGGACGAATTGGCTTCTCTGCCATACAAAAAGCTGGACCAAATTTATCCGCTGAAGCGCTATCTCGGCAAGACCTACCTGGGATCCAGGACAATTGCCTATCATTCCAGCGTTGGTTGCCCCTTCACATGTTCCTTTTGCGCTGTGGTGCCTATTTATAACGCGAGATGGAAAGGGAAATCGGCCACTCATATTTATCAGGATATCAAATTCCTGAAATACCATTTTGGAGGGAACGCGATCGAATTCCACGACAACAATTTTTTTGTATCTGAAAAGCGCACGGTTGAATTTGCAAAACTGATTCAAAAAGAAAATATCGTTTGGTGGGGAGAAGGCAGAATTGACACTATTGACAAATATTCAGATGAATCTTTGCGGCTCATGAGGCAATCCGGCTGCCGGATGATTTTTTTCGGCGCCGAAACCGGGAATGACGAAATTCTCCGGAAAATGGACAAAGGCGGAACTCAGAGTAGCGCACAGATCAGGGCATTTGCAGCCCGAATGGCCCGTTTTGACATCATACCCGAATACTCCTTTGTGCTGGGTACCCCCGCCGATACGCCAGAACAGGTAATGAAACAGATTGACCAGGACATTGCATTCATAAAGGAAATCAAGGCCATCAATCCCCGCACCGAAATTATTATTTACGTTTATAGCCCCGTGCCTACCGAAGGTTCAGACATGTATAACAAAGTGATGGAAAGTGGATTTCGCTTTCCGGAAAAACTTGAAGACTGGATCGGGCCCCAGTGGGATCAGTTCGACCTGCGAAAAAATCCGCTTACACCATGGCTCAGCCCGGAAATGATTGACAAGATCAAAGATTTTGAAACGGTACTGAATGCGTATTACCCAACGGTATCGGATATACGCCTGGGTACAATAAAGAGAAAACTCATGCGCACGATGGCCGCCATCAGGTATAAGACAGGGATCTACTGGAAGCCTTATGAACTAAAGGCCTTACAGCTATGGTGGAAATACCGCCAGCCCGAGATTGAAGGCTTCTAAACATTTTAACAATTTGAGAACCGCATTCAAATATATTGTGTCGCGCACCTACCGGCCTCTGCTGGAAAAATATCTTACAAAAAGCAGGGTATATTTCTACAGAGGAGTAAAAATTTCCGTTACCGCGGGAGTATTTCATCCGGGCTTTTTCACGAGCACTAAGATGTTGTGGAGGCAGATCAGGAAGCTGGCAATTGAAGGTAAGTCGTTGCTTGAATTGGGAGCAGGCAGCGGGCTAATATCGGTGTCTGCAGCCAAACAGGGCGCCAGGGTAACCTCCACTGATATCAACCCGGCAGCTATCAGGTGCCTTGAAATCAACCGCCTTCAAAATGAAGTGGAATTGAATATCATCCGGTCAGACCTATTCAGGAATATTCCAAAGCAAAACTTTGACATCATCGCAATCAATCCGCCGTATTACAAAAAAACGCCCCAATCCATGGCTGATTATGCCTGGTTTTGCGGAGAAAACGGGGAATATTTCGAACAGCTCTTCAATGATCTCGGCGACTATATCCATCACAATTCAACGGTGCTGATGGTGCTTTGCGATGGATGCGATCTCGACATGATCATGGCATTGGCAAGCCGGCATGGATTCCTCTGCAATTGCGTATTGTCTCAACAAAACCTGCTGGAAACAAATTTCATTTTCAAAATCGAAAGGGCTCATGAATCCCATTTTTCCAGATACCTATAAGAGTATTGAGGCTGTAGGCGCGCATGATGACGCTGATGATTTCGAAAGCCTTTATCTGGCTGCAAGACTCAGGGAACAAAGGATTTATTCAGATGAAGAATTGCTGCGGCTTCCGGATATTGAATCCTACCATCCCCATCACCGGGAATGGAAAATCAGAAAGAGATCCAGTCGATCCCTTATCTCCTTTCTCGCAAAACAGAATAGGAAAATGGTGATACTTGAAGTTGGCTGCGGCAATGGATGGCTCAGTCACCAATTATCAGCAATCAGAGAGAGCGAAGTATGGGGTTCTGATATCAATCAAACGGAATTAGAACAGGCTTCCCGGGCTTTTGCCGGGTGCCGCAACCTAAAATTCATAGAGGGCGATATCCGCGAAAACATACTGCCAGGAAAAAAATTCGACGTGATCGTTTTTGCAGCTTCCATACAATATTTTCCATCACTGCATGAAGTAATGGATTGCGCCCTCCTCAGGCTGGCGAGGCGGGGAGAAATTCATATCATCGACAGCAATCTTTATGATACTGCGGCGGTGAACGATGCGAAAAAGAGAACAAAGAACTACTATGCTGAACTTGGCCTGCCTCAAATGGCTGACCGTTATTTTCATCATGCACTCAAAGAATTGGAGGAATTTTCATGCAAAATGATCTATGATCCATCGTCACGGATACAGCTACTCAGAATCAGGCAGCCTTTTCCATGGATCAGGATCAATAACCCCGAACAATAAAATTCATGCTCAGTCAATCATTATTATATACATACCAGCGATACAGGACCCTGCAAACAGACAGGATCAGGGCCCTGCCCATCGTGATTCTCATGCCACACAGCGCCTGCAATTGCCAATGCGTAATGTGCGATATCTGGAAAGACAATAAGAATCTGAAACAACTCAGGGAAGAGGATATTACAGGTCTAATGCAATCCTTGAAAAAATTCGGCACCAGGGAAGTAGTGATGTCGGGAGGTGAAGCCCTGCTCAATCCCAATTTTTTCCGCTTTTGCGAAATCCTGAAAAAAGAAGGAATCAAAATAACGGTATTATCTACAGGCCTCACCCTCAAAAGGAATGCCGGGCGAATTCTTCAGTGGGTGAACCAGGTAATCGTTTCATTAGATGGAGACAAGGCAACGCATGACAGGATCAGAAATATTTCCGGCGCATTCGGCAAGTTGAGAGAAGGAGTTATGGAACTCAAGTCAATGAATCCTTCATTCAGGATCAGTGGAAGAACGGTGATACACCGACTGAATTTCAGGAACTGGCCCGCCATCATTGAACGTGCACGGGAAATGGGGCTTGACCAGGTGAGTTTTTTGCCGGCGGATGTGAGCAGCCATGCTTTCAACCGCGAAATGGCATGGACTGAACCGAGGCAGCATGAAATCCTGCTGAGCCGCGAGGAGCTTTCGGAACTGAATGATATCATCCGCAAATTGATCTTGAAATACAAGAGTGGGGGTGAGGGTAGTTTCATAGCAGAATCCGCCGAAAAATTGCAGAAGCTGCATGATTATTACGCCGCGTTCTATGGACTGAATCCTTTTCCATATAAGAAATGCAATGCACCCTGGGTGTCAACGGTCATTGAGGCAGATGGTACCGTGAGACCATGTTTCTTTCATGAAGCCCTGGGCAATATTCATGAGGAATCTTTGGATAGGATACTGAACAGCAGGACTGCATTATCTTTCAGAAGGTCTTTGGATATTGACAAGAATGAGATTTGCGCCAAATGTGTTTGTTATTTGAATCTGCCTCCCGGAATGAATCCGGCAGCGGGATCGTGAATGGATTTCCTGATTTTTTTTACCCACTACCACTACCTTTACCTGCATGACCGCAGCAAGACCCATGCCTCACGGCTTTGTATGGAAGCCGATACATATCATTTTGATTGTGGCCTTTTTTCAAGTGCTGATCACGCTGCTTACAGACGGATTTGCCCTTTCATTTGATGAAGCCATGTGGCATTATATCGGGAGAAACTGGTTCAGGCATGGCCTCACGCCCTATTCGGGCGGGGTCGATAATAAATCTCCTTTGATCTTCGCCATATTTGGGTTTTCCGACTGGCTCTTAGGCGTAAATTACTGGTTCCCGCGTTTACTCGGAACAGTTATACAGTCAGTTGGCATTTACTATCTCTACCTGGTGGCACTGAAGCTGGCGGGCCGGCGGGCCGGAATGATCACGATCGTATTATATGGCCTTTCCTTACTCTGGCGCAGCACCGATGGGAAGCTGGTTTCACTCACAGAGACCTATGCCATTACATTCATTATCCTGGCCTTCTATCTTTTCCTGTATGGCAAAAATCAAAAGGGCTATTTCCTGAGCGGCCTGATTAGCGCCATGGCACTTGGTTTCAGGCTCTCAGCCGGATTTGGGATTGCCGCCATTTTTTTCTGGGCGCTGAAGCAGGGCGGGAAGAAACCAATATTCAGTTTTTGCCTCGGCCTCATGGCAGGATGCCTGCTTTTGGCAGGCCTGGCCCGGATTTCGGGAATTTCCACGAATCAATTCATCAGTTATGCCTTCCTTGACAATTTTGGCGCAGGTAGCGCAACAGACCATTCCGTGCTATCGCGACTGGAGGGCCTGGTGAATGGATTTTTTTATTCAGAACTCTTATTATTCCTTCCGGGGGTGTTGGCCTGTTTCCTGATCAAAAAGAAATCAGCTCTACCAGGCATCTGGTTTATTTGTGAATTCATCGGCCTCAATATTATTGGAATCTATGCAAGGGCACATTTCAAGAACCTATTGCCCTCTATGTCACTAATGAACGCGATCGCAATAACTTACCTCATTGACGAATACAAGATCCCCATAAAGCCAGTGATGATCATACTATGGATCAGCTTCTTTCCAAAATTGCTTGAGCCCCTTGTCAATCTCAAGAAATTGCTGCTCCCTCCTTCAGTTCGGAGCTCCGCCTTTATTCCGGATGACTATGCCAAAAAACAAATGGGCCTCTGGATCAAAGCCCATACGGGTCCCAATGAAAAAGTGCTGGTGGCAGGATTCGGCGCCATTGTGCAGGCATATTCAGAAAGAATCTCACCCAGCATTTATTTCAATGCCACACAAACAAAAATGGCCAAAGAAAGGTTTTTCAGCGAGGTTCGGAGGCAGGAACCGGCCATGGTATTGGTTCCGGCATCTGCCAATTACCAGGCAGAAGTGCAGCCCGATGTGCGTGACTTTGTTGACAGCCTGGTTTCTAAAGACTATGAATTCGAAAATAGTCTTAATGGTTACCGCATATATGGCATCAATAAAGGGAAATAACCGTCTCTTGTTTACGCAACCCCCGGGCCATCGGGATCGTATTATGACGTAGTGCACTAATTTCACCGAATCATGCCGCATATCTTATTTACGCATTCCTATTTCTTAAAATTCGATCCAAAACAATGGGAAACAGGGCAGCCATATGCCCCCCTGGGTACTTTGTATGCCGCCTCCTTGATGAGGGAGCAAGGCTATGAAGTTTCATTATTCGACACCATGTTCTGCAGCAGCCCTGATGAAATTGACGCCCTTATCAAAAACCAGGCTCCCGACCTCTTCGTCATTTACGATGATGGATTTAACTATCTTACCAAGATGTGCCTTACCAATATGCGCGAGGCCGCATTCCGCATGATGCGGCTTGCCAGGGAAAAAGGGTGCAGGGTGATCGTGAGCAGTTCGGATTCAACAGACCACTATGAACAATACCTGCAGCAGGGAGCCGATTTCGTGGTTATCGGAGAAGGCGAATCAACATTGCTGGAACTGGTGAATAGAATTGAAAAAGGAGGAAAGGATTTTTCGGATATCCAGGGGCTTGCGTTCCGGGACCATGAAAACCTGGTGAAGACGGCCAGGAGGGCAGTGATCAGGGACCTCGATTCCCTGCCTTTTCCGGCATGGGACCTTATTGACATGGAACCGTACCGGCGTTCCTGGAAAGCGCATACAGGTTATTTTTCAATGAATATGGCCACCACCAGGGGATGCCCTTTCAAATGTAACTGGTGCGCCAAACCGATTTATGGAAACCGATACAACTCACGTTCACCCCAAAACGTAATCAGTGAACTGCTGATGCTGAAGGAAAAATTCAATTTCGACCATATTTGGTTCTGCGATGATATTTTTGGATTGAAGCCCGGATGGGTTCATGAATTCGCAGACCTTGCGGAAAAACAAGGGCTCAGGTTCAGGTTCAAGATCCAGGCGAGAGCCGACCTGCTACTCCAGGAAAATTATGTGAAGGCGCTGGCGAGAGCGGGCTGCGACAATATTTGGATGGGTGCCGAAAGCGGTTCCCAAAAAATCCTGGACGCGATGGACAAAGGCACAACCATTGAACAGATTTATGCCGCTACAAAACTGCTTAAGAAAAATGGTATCAAACCCTCTTTCTTCATCCAGTTTGGATATTTGGGAGAAACCCGGGAAGACATCCGGAAAACGATCAGCATGATCAATGAACTATTACCTCACGAAATCGGCATATCAGTATCATACCCATTGCCCGGAACCCTCTTTTATGAAAAGGTGAAATCAGACCTGGTGAGCAAGTCCAACTGGACGGATTCCGACGAATTGCAGTTGATGTTCAGGAATACTTATCAACCCGCTTTTTATAAACAATTGCATCGCTATGTACACAAATCTTACCGGATGCACCTGGCCCTGGCTTCCATAAAAAAAATTTTCACCCATCCGGGGTCCGTCACCCGTCAAAAACTCAAGAAGGCAGCCTCGGCCCTCTACTATATCCCGGCCAGTTTCCTGGCCCTGCAAAAATTACAGCAACTCGAAAAAACCCCCTCCCTATGAGCGAGGATGTTTACACATCGAATGAACGCGAAGCCGCATCCGCCTTTACGAAGCAGGCGCCTAATTTTGATGAACTCTATGGAACCGACGAGATCACCCTTTATAAAAGAAAGAGGGTGAGAGACCATGTACTCCGATGGCTGAATCCCGCCGCTTCCATACTGGAACTCAATGCGGGAACCGGTGAAGACGCGATCTATTTTGCGTCACAGGGTCATAGGGTACACGCCACCGATATATCTTCGGGTATGCAGGAAATTCTCAAACAAAAACTCACGCGCAAAAACCTGTTGGCGAAGGTGTCGCAGGAGCTATGCTCCTACACGCATTTAGCCGAACTTAAATGCAGGGGGCCCTACGACCTGATCTTCTCCAATTTCGCGGGGCTGAATTGTACCGATCAACTCGGCGGCGTATTGGATTCATTCAATT
>CALFNL010000365.1 GCA_937902875.1 uncultured Bacteroidota bacterium
TAAGTCTGGCAAAAGCGCTTGGTGATGGTTTGGAGAGCCTGATTTATGTTTATGTACTTCATAATAAGGATACCATTAGAATATATACGGGACATCTTCAGTCATTCGGCTTCCTGCGCAAAGATTATAACGACCTGTCGAGAATCAGGAATCAGGATTCAACTTCATTGAGGGCCTCCAGGAATATCTTTCTAAAAATGCGGGAGGCATTCAAGCGAAGAGGCGCCCAGGCAGATTTTATCAGGGCTAAACTCGATATGAGTCCTTATCCCGAAGTGTTTTGCGGCGACCTGAATGATGTTCCCAATTCATATGCTTATTATAAAGTGAAGGGCGATAAGAAGGATGGCTTTATTGCCAGGGGTCTTGGTTTCGGCAGAACCTATTACAGCTTCTCTTCCGGTATCATGCGGAGGCTACCCACATTGAGGATTGATTATATTTTTGCCGATCCCGGTTTCACCGTATTGCAGGCTCACCGGATTCCGAGGATACTGTCTGACCACTATCCGGTAGTGGCCGACCTCTTGCTGGAAACAAAAGAATAATACCTGCCGCATTACCCAAACTCCCATTGACTCTTTTTCCCGGTGAAATGCATCAACAATGATGGCCAAGGCCTTTGGCTGCTGCGGCATTCCCATATATTTGCAAATGAATTTTATAATCCATATGGGTCCTGTATGACTGAACTGAAAGTTTATAATTCACTAACAAGGCAAAAGGAAATATTCACGGCGCTCACTCCCGGGCATGTTGGCATGTATGTATGTGGACCAACTGTAAGCGGGGAAAGCCACCTGGGTCATGCCCGGCCTTTTATTACTTTCGATATCATATATCGCTACCTGCTGCATTTAGGCTTTCAGGTGAGATATGTTAGAAATATTACTGATGCAGGCCATTTTGAAGAGGAAGGCCGCGAAGCAGAAGATAAGATTTCAAAAAAGGCGGTTCTTGAAAAATTGGAACCCATGGAATTGGTTCAGAAGTACAGCAACCTTTTTCATTGGGCGATGCGGCAATTCAATAACCTGGAGCCCAGCATTGAACCTACTGCAACGGGTCATATACTCGAGCAGATCGGCATGATTGAAAAGATTATCCAGGATGGATATGCTTATGTGGTGAATGGTTCAGTATATTTTGACGTAGCCAGGTATAATGATGACTTTGGCCCCCGTGGCACACCTTATGGCATGCTGAGCGGAAGAGTTTTGGAAGAAATGCTGGAGACCACAAGGACGCTGGAAAACCAGGAAGAGAAACGCAATAAAGCCGATTTTGCCTTGTGGAAAAAAGCCCCTCCCGGACATATCATGAGATGGGAAAGCCCCTGGGGTACAGGATTCCCAGGCTGGCATATAGAATGCTCGGCTATGAGTACAAAATATCTCGGCGAGCAATTTGACATTCATGGAGGAGGAATGGATCTGCAGTTTCCACATCATGAATGCGAAATCGCGCAGAGCGTGGTATGTAACCACCATATACCAGCCCGTTACTGGTTGCATAATAACATGATCACCATCAACGGGAAAAAAATGGGCAAGAGCTATAATAATGTGATCAGGTTGACCGAGCTTTTTTCAGGCGATCATCCGGCTCTCGAGCAGGCGTACACTCCCATGACCATCAGGTTTTTCATATTGCAAACGCATTACAGGAGTACACTCGATTTCAGCAATGATGCCTTACAGGCAGCCGAAAAAGGATTGAAAAGATTATTGGAAGCCTTTGAAGTGTTACAGAAATTATCGCCAGATGGCCTGCCAGCGAAAGCTGAAGACAAGGAGGTTGACAGCAAGATATTGAAGCTCGTAGCGGAATTTGACGAATTCATGAATGACGATTTCAATACGGCGAAAGTGCTTGCCAATATGTTTGAACTGACACCACTCATAAATTCATTTAAGAGCGGACAGATCAGGCTGAGTAGTATCAGCAAAGCGACCTTCCAATTGCTCCAGACTCAGTTCAAGGCTTACCTGGCAGACATATTCGGGTTGAAGGATGAGGCCCCCGACCAGAGCGGCCGTTTGAACGGAGTCCTGCAATTATTGATTCATATCCGTAAGGAAGCGAGGGCGCGGAAGGATTTCGCCACATCAGACAAGATCAGGAATGAATTGCAGCAACTCGGCATCATGCTCAAAGACGATAAAGACGGAAATGTGAGCTGGAATTTTAGCTGAGGAAGTACTTGCAAATTGACATGTTTAAATGAAAGATAAAGCCGTTACAGAAATTTAATTAATAAATGTGCAAAAGGTCTCCTGAAAAAGGAGCCATTTCAATCCCGATGCATTACAAAGAACATCTCAGCAAGGATAAAAAACTGAAAAGACTGGTTGAAGAGCAAGGGCTTTACGAGTTAGTCAAACGCGATAACCTGTATTTCTACCTCTATTGTTCCATCATGAGCCAGCAACTGTCTATAAAGGTAGCTGCAGTTATCCGTCAGCGTTTCCTGAAGCTATATGATGGCCGGGAGCCCACGCCAGAACAAATCCTGGCCACTCCTTTGGAAACCCTGCGCTCCATCGGATTGTCAAATGCCAAAACCCGATATGTTCACAACGTGGCAAGCTTTGCTGCCGAACAGCGCCTGGAGGCCAACTTGCTGGAAAACATGAGCAATGAGGATCTCATCAGGCACTTCACACAAATAAAAGGGGTAGGCAGGTGGACTTCGGAGATGCTCCTGATGTTCGCGCTCAGGCGGGAAGATATTTTTGCTTTGGACGACCTGGGTATTCAAAATGCCATGAAACTATTATACCGGCTTGACGATAGTGATAGGAAACAATTCAGAGAGGACATGTTACGCATTTCTCAAAAATGGTCGCCCTACCGCACATATGCCTGCATGTATTTGTGGGGTTGGAAAGACAGCCGGCCGCCGGTAGAGAAGCCAAAAACTGCAAAGCCGGGAGTTCAGAAATTAAAGAAGAAGCAGGCGACAGCTTCAAAGAAAACCCTGAAGAAAAGAAAGCCGGTGAAGGCAGTGAGTAAATCAAAAAAGAAAAAGAAATAGTGCTGAATATCTTCCTGTGCGGGCAGATCAACAACGGAACATAAAATCAAAAACTGTTGGAATCATCAATCGATTATGGAATCGACGCTAGTCGCGGTTTGATTTCCACCAGCGATAACCTACAAAACCCGCTATTGCAAATGGCGTAAGCATGAGATAGGCGATGCCCGAATTCAATCCTTTAGCAGGTTTTTCACCCATTTGCTGAGCCGTTCTGGTGCAGATGGAGCATTGAGAATATGAATCCACACATGTAAAAATGAGGATCATTAGTAGAGCCAGCGTCACAAACTGCTTTTTCATGGCAATTTTTTTTACAACTGCAAAGATAAGATGAAAATTTGCATCATGGGGATAGGATATGTTTGAAGGAGAAATCTATTCAATAGTCCTAAATTTGCGCGAATAATAATGAATTGGGGAATCAAAACAATTGCAATATGAACAGGGGTCCTGTATCAAGATTTATTGAGCATCATTATCGCCATTTTAATGCCGCCGCTCTGATGGACGCGGCAAAAGGGTATGAAACTCATTTGAACGAGGGTGGAAAAATGATGATAACGCTCGCCGGCGCAATGAGTACCGGAGAACTGGGCGTTTCTCTGGCGGAGATGATCAGGCAGGATAAAGTGCATATCATTTCCTGTACAGGCGCTAACCTGGAGGAAGATATCATGAACCTGGTAGCCCATTCGCATTACAAGCGCATCCCGGAATATCGTGACCTCACTCCTACCCAGGAATGGGAACTATTGGAAAAGGGTTTGAACAGGGTTACAGATACCTGCATCCCGGAAGAAGAAGCATTCAGAAAAATCCAGCACAATATCGTGAAGCTCTGGAAAGATGCCGATTCCAAAGGGGAGCGCTACCTGCCTCACGAGTTCATGTACAGGCTCCTGCTCAGCAAGGTGATGGAAAAAGACTATGAAATTGACCCAAAAGACAGTTGGATGATTGCCGCGGCAGAAAAAAACCTGCCGATAGTAGTGGGCGGCTGGGAAGACAGTACCATGGGCAATATTTTTGCATCCTATGTAATAAAGGGAGAGATCAAACCAACCACCATGAAGAGCGGGATTGAATACATGGTTTGGCTGTCTGACTGGTACCGCAAGAACAGCGGTGGCAAGGGTGTGGGATTTTTCCAGATTGGAGGCGGCATTGCAGGAGACTTCCCTATTTGCGTAGTGCCCATGATGTATCAGGACCTCGAGTGGCACGATGTTCCCTTCTGGAGTTATTTCTGCCAGATCTCAGATTCTACCACATCCTACGGTTCTTACAGTGGCGCGGTGCCCAATGAAAAGATCACATGGGGAAAACTAGATATTAAGACGCCAAAATATATCGTGGAGAGTGATGCCACCATTGTGGCTCCCTTGATCTTCGCCTGGATATTAGGCTGGTAGAGTTCATCAAATCTTAATAAATAATTTTATTCAATATCAAAATCCTTCGGTGCGGCCGGAGGATTTTCTATAATAAGAGAATGCATACTAACGGTAAATTATAACGGCGGAAGTCAGGCTGTGAGGAAATGGACTTCAATGATGTAAATCAATTCCGCCAGGATTGAAAATGAAATGAGCAGCCACCAGACAGTTTATTTTTCTTAATTATTGCGTTCAAAACTTCTTGCCGAAGGCAAGGCGCGCGCTAGATAAATAATTACAAAGATTTTTACGATGATGCCGCTATATATATTGGCACTATCCATTGCTGCTGTTACGGCCCATAAGGCTATAAAAAGGCATAGCCCGATGATCAGGGAAGAAAAGGGCTTTTTTCTGCTCAGGAAACCTAAAACGGTGAGCATACCCGATTCCAGCAGGTTCAGCATCATCACCTGTGGCGAATAGGCCAGGTTGGTGATAATGGCTACTATACTCCATACAAATATGAGCGCAGCCGCCACAAATAAGGCATTGGCAGCCTTAAAAGCCCCGGATTCCTGAACATCAGGAATATTGCCGGGACCAGATGCTGACTCCCCGGCGGTTTCGCCGGGGCGGGGGTTCTCGGGGCTGATCTGGTCTGCCATTTTTCACTACAAATTAGTGAAAAGGAAAAACTTACCGTTTATTACCTGGTTGTTTTTATATACAAAAAATTAACGCATAGAAGGCGGAATCTCCAGCACTCTATCTCTTTTAAGCATGGTATCACGGTTAGCCATATCCCAGGCGGTGTAAAATACCAACTGGGCTCTCTTGTGCATCAGGTCATAATTGATCTTATCGGGCGTGTCGGTTGGGCGATGATAGTCTCGGTGAAGTCCGCTGAAGTAAAAAATGATGGGCACGCCCTTCCTGGCAAAATTATAATGGTCGCTTCGATAATAAATGAATTCCGAATCATTCGGATCATTGAATTTGTAATCCAGCTCAAGTTTGGGATTCTTCTTATTCACAGCTTCACTGATAACGCGCAGATCGGAACTCAGCTTATCATCTCCCACCACATAGATATAGTTGGTGGAATCTCCGATCTTTCTGCTTGGGTCAATCCGGCCCACCATATCTATATTGAGGTCAACGCTGGTTTTAGTGAGAGGGAATACCGGGTGATTTGCATAATAATCAGAGCCCCATAGTCCTTTTTCTTCCCCACTCACGGTCATGAATAATATGCTCCTCCGTTGTCCCTTGCCGGCCGCCTTCGCTTTGCTGAATGCTTCAGCTAATTCCAGCACGCTCACGGTTCCGGAGCCGTCGTCGTCGGCTCCATAATAAATAACCGTATCCCTTTTGCCCAGATGATCGTAATGGGCCGTGATCAGCACATATTCATCTTTAAGGTCGGTGCCTTCCAGCAATCCCAGCACATTGCTGCTTTCCATGCTAATCATAGACTTGCTGAAATCCATATTCACTTCGGCAGGGTAAGCACCGCCAATGGTGGTATTAGCCGCGGCGGCCGCTTTGGCTTTCTTATAGTCATCACCCATGATCTGTTCAGCAATTTTTTCAGAAATGACAAAGCTATTGGGTCTCACAACTTTCGAGTATGCGTTTACGTACATATTTCCCAGGGAAGTCATATGGTTCAAGTGGCTGTCAATGATCAGGATCGCGGCGGCTCCATGCTGCATGGCGGCATCCTGCTTCGTATAGGGATTGAACCTTCTTCGGTTTTGCGGCGTAGCCGTTTTGCCTGGCGGATTGCCTGTGAGTACCATGACCAGTTTCCCACGTGCATCAATGTTTTTGTAATCGTCGCGTGTGGAATCGCTGATTCCGTATCCGGCAAAAACCACTTCGCCAAACCGGAAACTGGCAGTATGATTACTATTGAGGGGAACAAAATAATCTTTGCCTGGCTCAAATTCCTGACCATTGATTTCCAGGGAAACACCCAGCAGCGTATCTCTGTAAACGGGATATTTCATTTGATAACTTCCATGGTTACCTGGCAAGAGTCCAAATGATTTGAATTGATTTTCGATATAGCTGGCAGCCTTGCGTTGGCCTTCAGTAGCGGTTTCCCGGCCTTCCATTTCTGCGCCGGCAATCACATACAAATGTTTTTTCATGTCATCCGCCGTAATACTCCTTGCATATCTTTCTGGTTTGGATTTTTTCTGTGCATCTGCCAGAAAGGGAGCCAGCAGCATGGCCAGCACTAGTATTCTTCTCATGAGTTTGGTGATTTGTAGATTGCCTCAAACTTACCGGAAAATATGTTTGATCAGAAAAATCTTTTGATAAATGGCAGGGTGCTGGTATGAAATTCAGGCGCATGCAATTTTATTCACGCGGGTGGCGTGGCGTCCTCCTTCAAATTCGGTCTGCATGAATTTAAGTATCATTTCAGAAGCCAGATCCAGTGAAACGAATCGCGCCGGAATGCAGATTATATTGCAATCATTATGAAGCCTTGCGAGTTTTGCCACGTTCACACTCCAGCAGATGGCGGCCCGGATATGCTGGTGCTTATTGGCCGTGATGGCCACTCCATTGCCACTTCCGCAGAGCAGTATCCCCAAAGCTCCTTCGCCTCTTTCAATAGCCATGGCCAACGGATGGGCATAGTCGGGATAATCAACCGAGTCTTTGGAATGAGCGCCGAAATCCTTCACCGTTAACCCATTTGCGCGAAGCTGCTTTACAATCTCCTCCTTATAGTCAAACCCCGCATGGTCACAACCAATGGCGATGGGCTGAAATAGATTGAACGGCGAATGTATGGTCTGCATAAAATAAATTATCCGGCCCGGAATAATAGCTCTTATAAAGGTAGTCAATACCCTTGACGGATTATCAGAATGCCTTTCAATTAAAAATTGAATATTGAGAGTTATGGAAAAATAAGATTCATGAAGAAGAATTCGGGTTTGAACGGCAAAAGACGTTAGAGGCTATTTTCAGATTCCGTTCTAACTCCATTCTTTCCATGCCTTCTCGCGCTTCTTGTAAACTCTTGCAGCAATGATAACACTGAGTTCGTAGAGCAGGATCAGCGGAATGCATACCACCATCTGGCTGCCCCAGTCTGGTGAAGGGGTAATTACGGCCGCAATCACCAGCAAAGCCACGTAAGCGTATTTTCGGTAGGTTCTTAAAAATCCCGGAGTGAGGAGTCCCATTCTGGCCAGGAGCCAAGATGCCATTGGAAGTTCAAATGCCACGCCGGCACCGAAGGTTATGTCAACAATCGAATCCAGGTAATCAGACAGAGTGGGCTTGTATTCCAGTATTTGGTGGGTACCCATTGTATAATTGTAAAGAAAACTAAAGGTAAAAGGAGCCAGCATGAAATAGCCGAAAGCGGCTCCCAGGAAGAAGAAAAAAGATATCCAGAAAATGATGCCCCTGGTATGCTTCAGTTCACCGGGTTTGAGGGCCGGTTTCACAAATCTCCAAATTTCCCAGCAGAGGTAGGGGAAAGCCGCCATAAGGCCCCCCATGGCGCCAATGGAAATGCTCGACATGAAAATACCACTCACGGTCGTGACCTGGATCTTCATGTGAATGGGCGGCAGGCATAATGAAGCGCCCATGCCCAATTTATGACCCAAAGTGCAAAGAGCCTTATATGATACGAAATTCTCCTGCGTTGGCCCCATGATGATATTTTCGAATATCCAGTCTATATTCACGAATATCACTATGCCAAAAATAATGACGGCCAGCAGGGAACGCACAATATGCCAGCGAAGCGCTTCCAGATGATCTATAAAACTCATCTCGGCTTCTTCACTACCGCCCTTTCCGCGAATGCGATTGAAAAATGATTTCCTGTTTGATTCCTGCTCCAATCTTTGGTATTTGAGGGGGCAAATTTAATCCTTCTGTGTAAATACTGGTTTTTTTATCGCGAAATGGCCAGATGGTTAACGTTTCCGCTGCGCTTCAGCTTCCCCCATCCCTGTAATTCGCCCTTTATAGCCTTGCGTGCCGACTTGATCAAAACATAGTACATGAGTTGCCTGTACACCAGTCGCTGCGGAATCATCCACCACAATTTGTTCAGGTTTTGCTTTTCAAATGCGAATGCCACGGCGGCTCCGGCCATATCTACAAGCATGAATATTGCATAATAAAAGAGAATTCCGCCCAGCCCGATATCCACGATATGGAATCCCGCCGCCACCAGGCTGAGTAAGAGGATCAGGTCTGCAAGCGGCGACAAAATAGGAAGAATCATTTGGTAGATGAGAATGTTGGGCAATGCTACCATGCCGAGCGCCTTATATTTTGGATTGAAGCATGCGTCGCGATGTTTCCAGAATGATTGCATTACTCCAAAGCTCCAGCGGAAACGTTGGTTCATGAATCCCCTGAGTGTTTCCGGAGCTTCGGTATAGGAAACCGCTTCGGGGCAATTGCTTACAGTATAGCCAAAGC
>CALFNL010000366.1 GCA_937902875.1 uncultured Bacteroidota bacterium
GCCAGGGCTTTTGAATAATTTTCCAATGCCTTTTGTCTATCCCCTTCTGCATAGTAAAAGTCACCCATTGAATTGTAGGCATTGTAACTCGCCGGGTAGTTTTCGATATTCATTTTTAGAAAATTGAAGACCCTGCTGAATTGTTTTAGATCCATGAGTTGATGGGCTACTGCGCTAATTAATTGTTCAGGGGGGAATATATTGTACCCCATTTCTTTGCTAATTTTCCTGCAATGTTCAGTTATTAGGTTGTCAGAATTAAATGTGGGTTTGAACAATTCATTGAATGGGAGGCTTAAATTGTAAAAATTGAAAATAGAATGCAGCGCGTCATAAACGGCAATCAGCGAAACGGAACCATGATCATATTCAGGATAATATCTCCAGGTAAAATTCAATTCGTCTTGCTTATTGGCATTGAAAAAGCGGCCAAGCTGTAGAATGGAGCGAATGTGAAGGCTTGTTATGGTTGTGTCTTTCTGAACCGTTGCGGTGTCCATTCCTTTGGGCATGGTGTTGGCCATTGCGAGAAAAAGAGTACGGCTTTCAAATTTATTATTCTTTAAAACTACTCTTGCCTGTTTCAGTAATTTTTGATCATCCCACCACATGCTCGGGTCAATGGCTATATAAGAATTGAATAAATGGGGATGATTTATGAGCACGTGTATTGCCAACAATCCTCCAAGGGAATGGCCGATCAGCATCCGGTATGGAGCGGTAGGGTATATTGAATCAACATGAGGGATGAGTTCTTTTTGAATAAATGAAATAAATGGCTCACCACCTCCAGACTGCCCCGCAGAGAAACTATCCAACATGAGGGCAGATTTGACATGAGTTGGTGTAAGGTCGCGCGTGCGCTGAGTATTAGGTATTCCTACCACTATCATTTGGGGGAAAGCGGTATTTCCGCTTCCACCACCTAATTGCTGAAGAATACTGGTAACAACGGAGAAATTCATTGGGTCACCATCTAGTAGATAAACGACGGGGTAATGTTGTCTTGCGAAAACGCCGTCCGGTGAAGTTGAATCCGGCACATGTATCCAAAATCTTCTATTTTCTTTTAGGATATTTGAATAGACACTGTCCTCGATTCCGATCACAATATTATTATCGGTTTGTGTATAGGCATCCGCACTGACTAACATGAGTATATAAAATATAATTGATTTCATGCTTAATTGATTTTTTTTGAATGCATTTATTTTGTGTTTGACTATGGTTCAATGGCAAGACTCACCACAAATTCCTTCCCATCCTCCCTGACAGTTATATGGTGCTTGGCCGGATAAATTATTTTCAAACGATCCACTAAGTTCTTAAGCCCAATTCCTGACTTCTTATCTTCCGGATCATTTGCTGGCCGTGGATGGATGCTGTTACATACTTCAAAAAAGATATTCTTTTCATCGCAACGGAGATTGATCCTGATCCAGGATTTCTCATTCAGACTGATGCCATGTTTAAAAGCGTTTTCCACCAAAGGAATGAATATCATAGGCGAAATATTGTGGTGGCATTTTTGATCCTGGATATTTTCTTCAATAGTAATTTCAGGTGAAGACCGGGTGCGCAATTTCTGCAATGAGATATAATTCTTCAGATATTCCGTTTCCCTGCTCATTGAAATAAAATCAAGATTGTTTTCATGCAGCATGAAGCGCATCATGTCGCCGAGTTTTTGAATGCCACCTGCCGTGCGCTGAGCATTCTCCTGCAACGCAGTTCCATAGAGTGTGTTGAGTGTATTGAAGAGAAAATGGGGGTTGATCTGGGTGCGCAGGAATTGGAGATCGGTCTTGGATTTCAAGAGCGCCTTTGTGAGTCCCCTAAACTCAAGTATTTTGTCTTTCTGTAGCTGGTAAACAAGCCATGAAAGAGGGGTAATTATGAATAATTGAAATGCCCAGGACAAGAGAAAGAGTGCCGGAGTAATGCCAAATCCAAAGAAAAATGGCACAGGGAATGTGCACACAAAGGTTATGGCCAATAAACGAAGAATCTTGGCCGGCTTGAGAAGGTACTGTTCACCCTTTGAAGGAAAGAACCAGTATAGGTTCAGGAATACGAGGAAGACAGAGGAAAGCAGAGACAGGTACATTACAAACAAGGGGCTTCCGGCCTGGACTTTTAATACTGCCGTTCCTATGGGAATAATTGACAAATACACCACCAGGAAAGCGGTAATCTGGTTTAGGATCATTATGCGGTACGACCTGCCCCTGATTTGCCATTGAATCACCCAGATTATAAGCTCACGTAACCCTGCATACAGAATATAGATGAGCATAACACTGGTTACGGATTGAATTAATCCGGGTACATTGATCAATGGATTTGGATTGATTCCATTCTTTGGGAAGATGGAGAATCCGGGATAGTTGAACAGGTATTCAGACGCATAATACTCGTGCATAAAGTATGCTGCTATAAGCATCAGAACAATCAAAATGATCTGGGCAAGAGCGAATAGAAATCTTTTCAAAAACTGCATGGTTGAACTTCTGGAGGCAGAGTTATCAAATGGAATTTTGCCTTCGGTTAAACCTTGCTGCATTCCCTTAAGGCCTAGCAGGCGTGGAATGGTAAACAGGTTTATCCATAAGTAGGAAAGATAGATGAGCAAGCCCAGACCCAGATCGGGCACCAAAACATTCCGGAACATATTAAATGGAAAATGGCGCGCTTCAAAGGGTGCGGCATAAATTGCCTCAAACGCATGGTAACCCTGACCGAATAATTGCCATAAATAAATGCCCAGTACAATAACCCCAATAATGGTAACCATTACCATTTCATGTTCTCTCCATCGTAGTTTCATGTTGTATTGTTTGTAACAAGATTAACACAAGATGGAAATTGATCATTGAAAATGTGACGAAAAGGTTCAATAATGATGTAGAAAAAGGAAAAAAGTGATTTGGCTTCCGGCATGGGGTACCGAAATGCAATTTAGAACAAGCAAATATTCAATTGTGAAATGTCTACTCATTCATTTTTGAGATTCTGTTTTGTTTCAATGCTAATTTAATTGAACATTTGCGGGGCTTCCACCACTGATACTTATTCAAATGCTTGTCAGGCAAGGCCGGATAAAATTGAACTTCTCTACAATTTTCTGCGCGGTTTTCTATACCATTTTTTGAACCAATAATTTTGATATTGATCCCTCCATTTGGCGTGGCGTTCTATGAATTTCAGTTTCGCATCCCTGGGGTATAGCATGCCGAGAGCATCCATTTCCCTGAAAATAGTGCGGATGTCCTCAGGGAGGTAGAATTTCCGGCCATAGCCCTGTTCTATAAAATAGTCAATCAGATTTGCTCTTGCCTTTTCGGCCGATGCCTTATCTGGAGAATCCCTTTTCCAGGCCCCGCAGTCAAGGGTATCCATGAAATCTGATAACAAACGGTAAGGTGTTATATCCATCAGTTTGCAGAGCAATAGAAATTGATAAGGAAGGCAGCACCTGAATTGCGCATAGCGCTCATAATCGCCGGTTTGCCATTTCATCGCAGGCTTTGGCTTATTTTCAATGGAGGATTTTCCAGAAAGTTTTTTTTGAATTGTTTTCATGTGGATGAATTTTTTTTGACTGGCAAATCAATTCCAGAACCGCCAGGGATGAATTGAAAATTTCCCGAACTGGTTAAAATGATGAATTGGAAGACGCAGGCTATTATCCTGACCCCTTTCTGAATTTGTGGAATTCCATCCCTGCATCCTGAGAAAATCAGGAACTTAATATGAGAAATTTCCTATATCAATTGGGATAATTAACGTCTGGCCTTATTGGATGGTTGTTCAACGTGAAGCGACCGGTCAACAGAAATGCGGACCTCGTAAGCAGGGATTTGTAAATTGTGCCTGCATTACTATATTTTTATTATTGTGAAATAAAGATACAGAAAAAATGATATGGGGTACAATAATACCCCAGGTTTTTTTCCCATATCTTTCAGTTTGATTTAACATGGACAAGCTAAGCAAAAACAGGCTCAAACATTTTGGCCTTCACCTTGCCCGGTTGAGGAAGAATCAGGGTATGTCTCTGCGCAATTTGGCCTTGAAATCGGGAGTGGATCATAAAAAAATCAGCGACATTGAATTGAATAAGCGGGGATTGAAATTAGAAACCCTGTTCAAACTGGCCGATGGCCTGGGTCTGCATCCCGGGGAATTGCTCGATTTCGACTTTCAGGAAAATAAATAAACGGTTCTTTTCAAGGGAAATTCCTTTCCCGGAACTGATTTGTGCGAGAAAATATAAGTGAATGCCATTGAAATGGCGACAGGTACAGGTGCAGGAAAATTGGAAACAGCAAACCGGCTTTTACCTTTCATTTTTTTTCATTAGATTATACTGACTTTCTCCTCTTAACCTTGCTTTTAATTTGAATATGCATCCATATCTTTCCATTAAGCTAAAGAGCCTATTTATCCTATTGCTGATGGGGTTCAACGGTCGGGGCTATGCGCCCATACAACAGAATGTTACTGCGCATCATTGGCTCTATGTTGCCACACCGGGCATTCGAAATTACCTGGAGTATGGAGGTCATGGCCTGCTCGTATTTGACATGGACCATAATTTTAGATTCATAAAAAGAATTCCCACAGGAGGACTCGATGAAAATGGCCATCCCTCCAATGTAAAGGGAGTGGCCGTAAGCCTGTTTACTCATTGTATTTATATAAGTACCATCCGCTCTCTGATTTGTATTGACCTGCTTTCTGAAAAAAAGGTTTGGGAAAAGAACTATGAGGGAGGATGTGACAGGATGTCCATCTCGCCAGATGGGAAGATCATTTATTTGCCTTCTTTTGAAGCAGATGATTGGAAGGTGGTAGATGCGAAAACGGGTAATGTTCTCGATCATGTGGTCACCCATTCGGGCTCTCACAATACCTTATGTGGTTTGGATGGAAAAAAAGTGTATCTCGAAGGACTCAGGTCTGAATATTTGACAGTAGTAAATACCGCCGATCTGCGCATTGCTACAAAAGTGGGCCCCTTCGCCAATCATATAAGACCCTTTACAATAGATTCCAGGCAGGAGCGTTGTTTTGTGAATGTGGACGGTCTCCTTGGTTTTGAAATCGGTGATCTGAAAACAGGAAAAAAAATTGCTCATATAGAAGTCAAAGGATTTCAAATGGGTCCAGTAAAAAGACATGGTTGCCCGAGCCACGGTATTGCACTCAGGCCTGATGAGCGGGAAGTCTGGTTAGCTGACGGATTCAATGAGTCCATACATATTTTTGACATCGGTAAGGGAGAAATCGTTCAGACAGCCAGCATAAAATTGAGCGATCAACCAGGATGGATCACATTCAGCATTGACGGAAAATACGCCATGCCATCCACAGGCGATATCATTGATGCGGATAAGAGGGAAATCGTAACCAGGCTCATGGATGAAACCGGCGCAGGGGTGCAGAGTGAGAAAATGGTAGAGGTGGAGTTTGCTGGAAATAGACTTCTAAGGGCCGGTGACCAGTTTGGAATTGGAAGAGCTCACTAATGGAGCGGGCAAATTTACATGACGGATCAGCGGTTAAAGAAATCACAATGGGTTTCCCTTCGCATGAAAAGGAAAATCATATAATGGGCAGTGCCCGTTATGCCTGCAGACTGTTAATGAAATTGGCGCTGTCCTTGAATGTTGCCAGATTCATCTCCACGAAAAAATACTGAACCCCGCCTGTCTTAGCCGCCTCAAAATATTCTTTCCAATCAATGATACCCTGTCCTATTGGTACTTGTTTTCTATCAGCCGTCCAATCAGACAAATGCGAAGAGATGAATCTTCCCGGATATTTTGTGAAATATGTTGAGGCCTTATACCCCAGGTTGATCACTTCTGTCTGGAATTGCATTCTAACCAGTTTCGGATCCAATTCACCCATGATGGCATCATAGATCAGGGTATTGTCCAGTTTGGCAAATTCCATTTCATGGTTGTGGTAACCCATTTGCATACCGGCCTTACTGATTTTTTCGGCGATCTTGTTCAGCTCATCCGAAGCAGTCAAATAATCTTTTAAACCTGCGGTTTTGGGCAACCAGAAGCTGGAACAAATCATGTGTTTCAATCCCAATTGATGGGCAAATTCAATCCGGTCATCGAGTTTGTCTTTCAGTTCGTCAAAAGTATAATGACAACTTGGGCAGTTGAGTCCTGAATCACCAATGATGCGTTTCATTTCTTCGGCTTTCATATTCACCAGGGGGCCAAAACCCGAATCGAGATATCCAGGAGGGGAGCACATTTCGACTAACTGATAGCCCAGGCCTGCCATCATTTTCAGTGTGCCTGGAAAATCTTTTACGAGTATATCCCTGATGGGATAGGTCTGGAACCCGAGTGGATGATTGCCAAATCCGAAATCTAATTTATTATTAAAATGGGCACCATATTTTGAAAACAGGGTGGCAGCGCCCAATCCCATAGCCGTTTGGGAAATGAATAGTCTTCTGTTAACTTTTTTCATATTCAATATTTTGAAGTGGAGCTTGACTTTATATGAACTAAATATAACCAATGATGGTCGAATGAAAAAAAGTGGGTATGAAATTAATATATTGTGATGCGGACCGGCGTGAGAGTAAAATTGCATTATCCTATTGGTTGGGAGTTTGTATGATGTTTTTTTTGCCGGGCAGGTTTAATGCATTTATCGGCATAAACCGGGGTTGGGTTTATAATTTTAGTTATATTCATGCAAGGTTAGGTGCGAAAAATTCATGCCTTATTCCAACTGCTTCAATTATGGACCGTCGCAGCGCTGTTAAAAACCTTATGGTTGCTTCCGGAGGATTGATCACACTTCCATTCTGGATGGAAGCCTGCGGTATCAGCGACAAGAATACACATCAAGCATCCTTTTCTCCTGCCGAGCAAGAGATACTCGCGAAAATAACCGATACGATCATTCCTGCGGGTAATGCTGTAGGCGCACTATCGGTTGGAGTAGATAAATTTCTCCAAAAATTGATTGATGACTGTTACGAAAAGCCCGTTCAGGATAATGTGAAGAAACAATTGCGATTGTTGGATGATAAGACCCAGGCCATATATGGAAAATCGTTTGCGGATTGCGACCAGAAACAACGTGAGGAAATGTTGCTGAAGTGGCAGGGTTCGCAGGTTAAAGAGGATAAGGATTTCTTTGATCTTATGAAGTCTCAAACTATTTTCGGATTCAATACTTCACAAAAAGTGATGCAGGATTATCTCCATTATGAGGTTGCGCCTGGTCATTATTATGGTTGCATAAATGCAAAAGCCTGAAATCATGCCGCAGAATAAACAAGACTCCATAAAAAGCAGGACCTATGACGCCATTGTTATAGGATCTGGAGCCAGTGGAGGTTGGGCGGCAAAGGAACTCTGCGACAAGGGAATAAATACCCTGAT
>CALFNL010000367.1 GCA_937902875.1 uncultured Bacteroidota bacterium
CGATCCGATAGCCGCAATAAAATATATCAGTCAGTATATTACGGAAAGCCAGGTGGAATCATTTTTGGGAAAGCCATTCGCCCGCTATCACACTTTTTTTGAAGATGGTGCTCAACTGGCAACACAAGACGGGGTAGTTAATCGTCTTCTGGCAGTAGACTATAAGACCTTTCTGGTAGATAATAATCTGGTGAAGGTTGACAGGGCTACCATGTCTGTTGGATTGGAAGGAAGGGAACCCATGCTTGACCACAGGGTGATAGAATTTGTGGCACAACTGCCTTCATCTATGAAGATCAGGGATGGCGTGAACAAATACCTGCTCAAGCAGATCGTTCATAAATATATTCCCCGCGAACTGATGGAAAGGCCCAAGCGGCCATTCATTGCTCCGCTCATGGTTTGGTTCAAAGATGATTTGCAGGAACAATTGAAGTATTACCTCGATGAAAGAACCCTGAAGGCATCCGGCATCTTCAACCCGGCACCCATCATACAGTTGAGAAATGAGTATCTGAATGGTAAAAAAGTTACCTATCAGAAACTATGGCATGTGCTCATATTCCAGCTATGGTACAACAAATGGATCGGCAAATTGTAGTTGGTTCCCTTATCGCCCGGCTCAGTCTCCTTTTTTGGAATCATTCGTGCAAAGATTCATTTTGTGACGGATGGAACAGCCTTGTTAAATCACCAAAGGAACCATGTCTGTTACGGATCAGATTTCTCCGCTGAAGAATAGATGGATACCCATCATTTGCCAATTGCCTCAGATATTTCAGAATTACCATATAGAATTGCTGATATAATAGAAATCCGATTGCCGGATCATTCTCCGGTTTCTTATATTTATGTAAACAGGGGCGATGGAAAAAAAATTACAGAACCAGGTTGCTATAGTTACAGGAGCCAGCAGTGGCATTGGAGCAGGAACGGCATTGGAACTGGCCAAAGCGGGTGCCGTTGTAATAGTGAACTATCCTTTTGCCGGTTCAAAAGACGCTGCGGATGTGATTGTGAGCGAAATCAGGGCGGATGGAGGAAATGCGCAGAGTTATCAATGCGATGTTAGCAAGGAGCCCGAGGTTGAAAAAATGTTTGCCGATACGGTAACGCAATGGGGAACCGTTGACATACTCATCAATAATGCGGGTATTCAAAAAGACGCGCCCTTCACGAGCATGAGCCTGGAGGCCTGGAACCAGGTGCTGGCCGTGAACCTGAACGGACAGTTTCTTTGCGCCAGAGAAGCCATCAAAGAATTCCTGCGCCGCGGCGTGCATCCGGAACGATCCGTAGCCGCCGGAAAAATAATCTGCATGAGCAGCGTACACGAAGTCATTCCCTGGTCGGGTCATGCCAACTATGCCGCCAGCAAGGGAGGCATCATGATGATGATGAAAACGATCGCCCAGGAATTTGCCGGTAAAAAAGTTCGGGTGAACAGTATTGCCCCCGGCGCCATCAAAACGCCCCTCAATCATGCGGCCTGGGAAACACCGGAAGCCCTGCAAAGCCTGATGAATTTGATCCCATACAAACGGATCGGCGATGTATCTGATATTGGAAAAGCAGCCGTATGGCTTGCCAGCGATGACAGTGACTATGTTACCGGAGCCACTCTGTTCGTGGATGGCGGAATGACATTATATCCGGGATTTGAAGATAATGGTTAGTTATTCATTAGCGTTTCAAAAAACAAGGAACCATTTGAAATAAGAACCTGATATCAGTTCCATTCAGTTGGCTGGTTATTTATACCTGATCTTGTACACCAGTATTATCAATGAAAAAACCAGGGTGATGCCGTTGGCCGCGACGATGGGAATATTCTTCGACAGGATCCCATAAACAAACCAAAGCAGGGTACCAAAAGCAAAAAGGGCATACATATAAAGCGAGACCCCTGCCGTATTACGCGTTCGAATGGTCTTGAGAGCCTGTGGCAGAAATGATGCGGTAGTGCAAACAGCAGCCGACATTCCCAAAATAGTGATGAAGTTCATGAGGGGACTACCAGATTTTGATTTAGGAAGGCATTTTGTATCTCGTGCAGACTTCCGTGATCCATTGAAAAATCACTTCTTATCGACGATCCCGGCCAATTAATTTTCCTGAATGATCCCGAGCCTTAATTTCGGCTACCCTTCATAGAGCAAAAATATTCATGCTCTCCTATTCAACAAGACCATTGCAAAACATGGTATGAAAGAGATGATTCATTCGTTTGCAATGGCCGCAGGGCCTTCTTCCTTTTCCTTATCCTTCAATTCATGAAGCAGTTGGAACTTGAGGTGATCATAAAAAGAATGCTTGTCAATAATCCTGGAAACCAGGCTGGCAAACATGGCCGCCAACATCAAATGAAAAATCACATTGTGCCTGTCCGTCATCTCGAGCACCAGGATTGCACATGTGAATGGAGATCTTGTAACACCTGTCAAAAAGCCAACCATTCCTGCAAGTATGATAATATTTGAGTTGGTGGCTGACAAATGCATCAGTCCCGCCATCATGGAGCCAACACTCGCACCCGCGCTCAATGAAGGAGCAAAAACACCGCCAGCCGCTCCTGTGGTAAAGGTTATGATAAGGCCTCCGGCCCTGAGTATGGGCAGGTACCAGGGCGAATATTTGTGGCTGGAAAATAATACAGAGGTCATCAGACTCTTGCCTGAACCCAGGGCATTCTGATTGATAAAGATGCCTGCTGACACAATGATTAGTGCGCAGGCCAGGAGGTAAATGATATGCTGATAATTGAATCTGAATTTCGATTTCCATTTCAAAATATAGAGCATCATCTTACTCATGATGCTCCCGGCCAGCCCCGAAATGACTGCCACCAGCGCTACCGCGGTGAAAATATATGGCGAGAGATTATTGACATCGGGATAACCTAGATAGAGGTATGGACCCAGCAGTGCTTGAGCAGTAAGGCCTGATATAATGACCGCTGTGAATATGGCAGTCTTGAAATAGTTGATATGCGTCTTGGTTAGTTCCTCTACGGCAAACACGATTCCACCCAAAGGTGTATTGAATGCCGCCGCCAGTCCGGCTGCAGCTCCGGTCATGATCATATTTTTCTTTGAAATTTTTGGCCACCATTCCGGCAGTGCCGCGTTAATCTTCCTGAAAATGGAGCCGGCAATTTGGACTGTGGGGCCTTCTCTCCCAACTATTCCTCCACCCAACACCATAATCAGACTGGAGGTCATCTTCACGAAAATGATTCTAATACCAAGGAGTTTATCAACTTTTGAAATTTGGCGTGGGTTTGCCAGCTCAATGGCGGCCATTACCTGCGGAATGCCACTCCCTCTGGCATAGGGAGAGAATTTTTTTACCAACCACCAGGCTATCAGAAAGCACAGGGGCGTAAACATGAACAAAATCCATGAGGCCCGGTGATAAACAAATGCAGTACCTTCTTCGGCCAATGTAAAAAGACGGGTATATGCTACTGCAAACAGGCCTGTTACCAGGGATGCAAGCCAGAAAGGAATGGCTTGTAATATATTCAAGCGAAGCCTTTCGTTTTTTATTCGCCCAAATAATTTCTTTAAAATAGCCTTCAGGCTTCCCATCATTCTTATCATGTCTGGTTCGATTCGTCCTTTAGATTTGAAGGTTAAGCACCTGGTACCAGAATATTGTTATGGCCCTTTCTGATAGAATCTACAAGCTGAAACATTTATTGGCAGTGTCTGCAGATTGGTCCTGCGTTCAAACATCTTTTTTGACAAACAATACAAGCGTTTACGGTACACCAACTGATTGAGTCAATCAGTTTAAGCAACGAATATAACTAAATAAATTGACGCCATACTGGCATATACTTCCGATGATAATATAATATGCGTTGTATTAATATTGCTCGAAATAAATTTTGTGAACTCCCTGAAAAGAATTTGCAGCAGGATTTTGAGTTGAATTGTTTTTATCCTCGCTGCATGAACATCCAGCGGTGGCCTTCCAGGTCTTCAGCGCGGTACCTGCGTCCCGGATATCCCTCTTCTGGCCCGCTAAGGATATTGGCGCCGGCTTTCTTTGCTCTTTCAAAATGCACGTCAACATTGTCAACATATACCAGCACACCGTCAATGACCCAGGGAACTTTCGACCAGTTTCGGGCAGCTTCGCAATGCTTTCTGTGGTGTTTGGGGGATTCATAAGCAGGAGAAGGAGTGCCGAGCATGATGATGCCTTCACCTGTTTCCATCTCGGCATGTGAAAGCTGGCCATCGGGTTCCACCAGGCGGGTAGTTTCTTTGAATCCAAAAGCATTCGTCAGCCAATCCAGGGCCGCAATCCCATCTTCATATGAAATCAGGGGAATTACTCCCTGCGCTTTTTCCAACATGACTTGTTACTTAAATTAATGAAGAAGCTACTTTAAACTGAACTGGCAATATCCTTGCACCAGGTATCCTCAATACAATATTATTCTATCCAGACTCCATTTCTAAAAAGCTGAAACCATTTTTCAATAGCCGCATCTTCGTATAGATTCAATTCCCTGAAAATTTCACGGGCAAACTCAATCGGCGCGATTCCTGTGGCAGTTATGATATTCTTGTCGGATACAGTCCGCTGATCCAGGTAATATATTGCTCCTTTATATCCGGGAACGATCGCCTTCAGATATTCTTTTGCGTTGCTGGTATGTTCAATCTGATTCAGGAGCCCCATTTCGGCCAGCAATATGGTGGCACCACAAATGGCAGCAATAGGAATATTCGATTGATGTACCTGTTCTACCAACGGTGATACCTCTCTTAATTTCTCTTCCTCCCAGGCGTCTCCTCCGGGCAATACCAGCATGGCAAGATTTTCCATCTCAACATCGGCAATTGCCAGATCAGGAAGAATCTTCAAACCACCCATTGAATACACGGGCTGGCCATCCAAGGAGAATGTTTTGATCTCGTATAAAGGGCTCTTATTCAATTCGGGCATGACATAGGAAATTTCCCAATCAGAGAAGCCATTGAACACGAAAAAATAGACGAGTCTCTTTTGCATAGTTCCGCAATTATTCTGCCTGAACTCTCTCCCCCTGCCAGCTTATGAAAGTTAATACAAAACAGCAAAATAAGAGTTGAATTTTATGCAGTCGGCAAGGTCAATTTTCAAAAGTGGCGGACCTGCCAACTCAGGAATATGGGAATCTTATGCTCCTGGAACAACTAAAACGCCATGGAAAGCCCTAAATTGGGCCTCTGCATAAATACATCATGTCGAAATTCGGCCCGAAAGTATAGTTGTTTTAATACACGAATTTCTACACCAACTGCGGCGAGGATTGAAATCTGGAATTTATCAAACTTTTCGACACTGGTTATAGTTTCACCGAAAGTATTCTTGATACTGCGTGTGGTAACGTCTTTGTATTTCCCTGCCGACAAACCGCCGATTATGATGGGCTGTACGACGCCTCTGGCGAAGTTATACTGGAAAAATAACGGAATGCTTTCATACTGCGCCTTTTCATTTTCCGTGATTTTTCCGCCAATGTTAAAATCATTATAG
>CALFNL010000368.1 GCA_937902875.1 uncultured Bacteroidota bacterium
CGGGGTTTTGGCGGCGGCGGCGGACGTGGCGGCGCAAGAGGTGGCGGAGGCAACCAGCCCAAACGCAGGATTCCTTCTTCCAGCACAAGGAGGGCAGGACCCAGGTAAAAATGCTCCGGCCCAAAACCGAATTTGGCAGGCATCGAATTAATTAATCAATAAAACTGAGCCCCGAAAGAGGGGGAGAAATATGAATACAGTTACAATCACGGCTGCCGATATCAACAAACTTCGCCAGATGACGGGCGCCGGCATGATGGATTGCCGCAAGGCCCTCACGGAAACTAATGGAGATTTTGAAGCGGCAATTGACTGGTTACGCAAGAAAGGAGCTAAAGTGGCTGCCCTGCGCGGAGACCGTGAAGCAAAAGAAGGCGTGGTGATAGCAAAGACTACCGCGGATAATAAGACAGGCATAGCGGTTTGCATCAGTTGCGAAACAGATTTTGTAAGCAAGAATGCCGATTTCGTGGCCTTTGCCCAGAGCATTGCCGATGCGGCAATCGCCAACAATGTGAAAAGTATTGATGAACTGAATAAGGTTTCCATCAATGGGGCCAGGGTTGCCGACCTGGTCAATGACAAACTGGCCAGCATTGGAGAGAAGATCGGCATCAGTAAATTTGAAAGAATTGACGCGCCATACGTGGCTTCTTATATTCACGGCGCAAATCGCATAGGCGTACTGGTGGGCCTCAGTGAAGCATCAGCTGAAGCCGGTAAGGATCTCGCCATGCAAATCGCGGCGATGAACCCCATAGCAGTTGACGCCGATGCCGTGCCTCCTGCTGCAATAGAAAGAGAAAGGGCCGTAATCACAGAACAGATCAGGAATGATCCCAAGATGGCGGGCAAACCCGATGAAATGATCAACAAAATTGCCGGAGGAAAGCTGAATGCTTTCTTCAAGGAGAATACACTCATCGGTCAGGCATACGTGAAAGACAATGCCAGAACGGTGGGAGAATTCCTTAAGACCCTTAACCCCAACCTCAAGGTTACAGGATTTAAGAGAGTTCAACTAGGTTAAAAAATAAATCAGAAAGGGGGCATAAAGCTCCCTTTTTTTATGAAGCAATTTGAAAAATACTTTATCGCCAACAAGGATCTTTGGAATAAGAAAACATTAATTCACAAAGCCTCCTCCTTTTACGACCTGAAATCATTTCGTAATGGCAGGTCCTCTTTGAAGGCCGTAGAGCTGGAAGAACTGGGTGATATTAAGGGTAAGAGCATATTGCACCTCCAATGCCATTTTGGTATGGATACATTGTCTCTGGCGAGGCTCGGTGCCCGGGTAACAGGCATCGACCTGTCTAACGAAGCCATCGAAACAGCCAGGAAGCTGAATGATGAATTGGGCCTGGATGCAAAATTCTATTGCTCCAATATTTATGACCTCCCAGACCTGCTGGAAGAAAAATTCGATATTGTCTTTACCTCTTATGGTGTGATTGCATGGTTACCCGATCTTGATAAATGGGCGGCTATCATAGTGCATTTTTTAAAGAAAGGCGGCACTTTTTACATGGCGGAGTTCCACCCCGTGTTGTGGATGCTCGACGAACATCTGCAACATGTAAAATATCATTATCACAACCAGGAAATGTATTTTGCGGAACACAATGGCACCTATGCCGACCGCAATGCCAACATCAAAGGCCTGGAATATTCCTGGAACCATAGCATCGGGGAGGTACTGAATCCACTGATTCAGCAGGGCCTCCGGATCGAACATTTCCATGAGTTTTCATATTCTCCCTTCAATTGTTTCAGCAACCTGGTAAAGGGCAAAGACGGCAACTGGAGGGTAAAGGGCCTGGAAAACAAGATACCGATGATGTTCACTGTGAAAGCAGTGAAGAAATAGTAAAAAGTCTTTTCTTTGCATCGCAGGCCTTTATCAAAACAGACAATCACAAGACCGCCAGTAAGATCATATTTCTAAAACAGCAAACCTTTACATGCAGCCAAAATACAAACGGATCCTTCTCAAATTGTCAGGAGAAGCATTGATGGGAGATAACAGCTTTGGATTGGATCCCGACGTTTTAACTCAATACGCCACAGACATCAAAGGCATCAGGGAATTAGGAGTAGAAGTGGCCATTGTGATCGGAGGCGGTAATATTTATCGCGGAATGAATGAGGCAATAACGGGAATCGAAAGGGCGCATGGAGATTATATGGGAATGTTGGCAACCGTGATTAACGGTATGGCCCTGCAGGCTGCTCTGGAAAAATTGGGCGTTTATACCAGGCTGCAAAGTGCCATCAAGATGGAACAAATAGCGGAACCATATATCAGGAGAAGAGCCATCCGCCACCTTGAAAAAATGCGCGTGGTGATATTCGGAGCGGGCACCGGCAATCCTTATTTTACTACAGACACTGCAGGCTCATTAAGAGCCATCGAAATAAAAGCCGATGTGATCCTGAAAGGCACCAGGGTGGATGGTATTTATTCGGCAGACCCCGAAAAAAATCCTGATGCCACCAAATACGACACTATTTCTTTCAAAGAATGTCTCGATAAGAACCTTCGTGTAATGGATATGACGGCCTTTACCCTCTGCATGGAAAATAATTTACCCATCATTGTATTTGACATGAATAAACCGGGCAACCTTGAAGACCTGGTGCTGGGCAAAAAAGTGGGCACTCTTGTTACTGGATAATCCGCTATTTATCTCTCTTTTCTGAATTCCTGCGGGCCGGAAATACTGGTCATCATAAACCGTTGCTAGTTTGACCCGAAAAGGTTAAATTTATGATTGCTCCCTGAATCCCTCCCTGGAAACAAACCCATTAATATCGTAGCGCAACCTGCCATTTTAAGAATGACCGGTGACCTTTAATTCAGGATCTTCAAAATCGATTGCCTATGCTGTTACAATTTAGCTTTTCAGGTTTATTCGACTCCTTTTTGCTGGAATCATTGATATTAATTGCGGCCGCATTTCTGCTGGGATATTTCATTCGCGGGTCTGCTTCAAAATCCAAAGAAAAGAAACCGATTAAGGAAAAGGAAGAAAGGAATCCATATGAACAACAGCTCCTGGAAGCCAATAACAGATACCAGGTGGGCCTGGCGAACCATGAAAAATCGGTGGCTGAATTCAAAACGAAGTTGCAGGCTGCTGAAGACAGGGCCAATACTTATGCGGGGCAACTGGTTGCTGCCAAAAAAGAACTGGATCAAATCAGCAATGATGCCCGGCAGTGGAATAGCAGGATGGCAATGATGCGGGAAGAAAAAGATTCGATCTCCGAAAAACTGAGGGAATCGGAAAGGAAACTGAATTCTACCGAAACCCGTTTCAACGAACTGACCAGGCAGTTACAGGCCCTTGGTGAGGCCGAAAACTGGCACAGGAAAAATACTGAGTTGACCCATGAAAAAGAACGCCTGAAAGAAGAATTGCAGAAAATAAAGGAAATGATTGACTCTCGTGACAGACGTATCATTGACCTACTCAGCAAGGATGCATTGGCCAAGGATTTCCGGAATCGTTACGACGATGCACAAAAAGAGAATGGTGTTCTGCACACCAGGATCATCGAACTCGAATACCAGGTGAGGCATAATGGTGATATTTGCAGTCAGTTGGAAAATGAAAAAACTAACCTGCTGCAGAGGCTGGCACAGTTACAGCATGAATCCCATGAAATGCAGGAGAAGTTGAGAACTCTTGCCGATGCGGACCCGCAGGTAACCTCCCAGCATGAATTGAGGGCCATCCAGATCCAGGAAGAATTGAACCTGCTTCAACAGCGCTACAATATCATGGAAAAGAATCTTCAGACTGCTCTGGAAGAACGTGATGGTCTGGTTATGGAAGTGCAACGAATACGCGTGTCGAAATCCATACTCACGCCAGATGAACATGGAGAGTCCGGCGCGGCTTCATAGTGCGGAAATCTGAAATTTACCAGATTGAAAATTTATGAATATCATTAATATCATTACAAAATAACCGGTACGGCAGTGCCGGTTTTTTTATATGCCGATGTTAACGGAAATTTGAAGAATAATAAAGATCTATGAATTATTCCATAGGAGATATGAGAAAAGAATACCAGAATGTTTCACTTTCTGAAAAGGATGTAAAAGCTGATCCCTATGATCACTTCGAAAAATGGTGGAATGATGCTTTGAAGACCGGCATTGTGGAAGTG
>CALFNL010000369.1 GCA_937902875.1 uncultured Bacteroidota bacterium
TAAATACGGAACACCCGAAAGTTTCAGATTTGAAGAACATCTGCAGGGATTTCTTTCGAGTGTACAATACCTGAATTCATTTGAACGAAAACACATATTCAATTTTACCAAGGACATTCCCGGGTTTTATTATTTCATGTTTCCGGAGCTTGCTTCATTCAAGTATTTCGCGTGGATGAAAACCCTGCTTAATTATCCCGAATATGCCAACTCAAAATTCAGCTTGGGGCAACTCATGACTCCATTGCAGGAAATAGGGAATAAGGTTGCCGAATTATACACGGAGATCCCGGGAACCGAAATCATGAATGTGGACAATATCATGACAACCCTAAGGCAGATTGAATATTACAAGGATACCGGCTTGATTGCTTCGCCCAGGGATCTGGAAATGCTGTATGAGAAAATGTATGACATGATCAATCATATGGAGAAGCAGGCCGACCTCGGGGTCAAATTCATGCCGGGGAAAAAGCCCCATCATAAATCGGCTGCCCTAAATATGTTTGTGAACGATTTTGTAGTTGGAGATAACAGTATACTGGCGGTTCTGGACGATTCAAAACTTTGTTTTCTCAACCATAATATGCTCCATTTCTTAATGACCAAAGACAGGAAATTCGCGGAATATTCATACAATTTCATTCAGAATATCATAAAGAAATCAAACCTCATCAGTGGCGTTGGCGAAAGGGACCGCACGAAATTCTTCAATCTCATACGCGAACGAATCGACAGTTTCCGCAAAAATGAGTTTAAGACACTAAGTAAAATCTGAATACTCCTCCAATACCATTCTTTCGCTAAATTGCAACAGAATTTATGGTAAACAATTCCCAGGTGCGGCTCATTGAATGCCCCCGCGACGCCATGCAGGGATGGAAGGGCTTTATTCCTACACAAAAAAAGATCGAATACATCAATAGCCTGTTGAAGGTAGGATTTCACACGCTTGATTTTGGATCCTTTGTGTCACCCAAACTTATTCCGCAAATGGCCGATACGGAAGAAGTAATTTCTAAACTTGATATTCAAAATTCTGCAACCAAACTACTGGCGATTGTAGCTAACCACAGAGGCGCTATGGACGCGTTGAAGCATGATGCCATTGATTTTCTTGGATTCCCTTTTTCAATTTCACCCAGTTTCCAGCTCAGGAATACCAACAGTTCGATGCAAGAATCATTTGCCAGGGTGCAGGATATTCAAAATAGTTGTATCAGGGTGAATAAACAGCTTGTAATATACATTTCAATGGGATTCGGTAATCCATATGGCGATCCATACAATGAGGAAATTGCGTATGCGTGGGTTCATAAACTGGCAGGCCTTGATATTCATGTGTTTTCTTTGGCTGATACCATTGGCATTGCCACGCCGGATCAGGTTTTTAAAATGACGGCTTACCTTCAAAAACAATTCCCCGCTCACGAAATAGGCGTGCACCTGCACTCAACTCCATTTAACTGGAAACCTAAGATTGACGCGGCGCTCAGGGCCGGTTGCAGGCGGTTCGACGGGGCATTAAAGGGTTTCGGAGGCTGCCCCATGGCTGATGATGAACTGGTGGGAAACATGAATACAGAATTAATGATTCCCCATTTTGAAGAATTGGGATTGTTGAAAAATATTGACCATTCGGCATTGCTTGAAGCAGGACGTTTGGCGAATGAAATCTTCGCTCCCGACATTGGTTCACTGTGAGCCCTGAATTTTCTTTGAATTAACTTTGCCTAAAATAAATATGGAATTTCATCTGGAGTTAGAACCCAGGCCTTTACCCTCACGAATTGCGCATGATCACAGGATTTTTCTTGCGGGTTCCTGCTTTACGGAACATATAAGCGCAGGCCTGGCCAGTTATAAGTTCGAAATCCTTGAAAATCCCAACGGAATCCTTTTCAATCCATTCAGCATTGCACGATCATTGATATCCTATATTGAAAACAGACGCTATACCCCCGGGGACCTTTTTTACCATAATGAATTGTGGAGTAGTTGGGACCACCATAGCCGCTTTTCGGGTATTGAGCCCGAATCTGTATTGCACCAGATCAATGCATCACAGGATAGAGCCCATACGTTTCTGAAAGAGGCCGATTGGGTAATGCTCACGCTGGGTTCAGCCTTTGTGTATCAAATTGGCTCTGGACAGGTAGTGGCGAATTGCCACAAGATGCCTCCCCAAACATTTTCCAGGAGACTTGCGGGAGTGGAAGAAATTGTTTCCGCCCTCGACAATCTCATTCACAGATTATTTCTTTTTAATCCTAAGATCAGGATCATATTTACCATCAGTCCGGTTAGGCATCTCCGTGATGGCTTCATTGAAAACAATCGCAGCAAGGCGGTACTCATCACGGCGGTCCACCAGCTCATTGACAAATTTGAAAAACTATTCTATTTCCCGGCTTATGAATTATTGATCGATGACCTGAGAGACTACCGGTTCTACGCGGAAGACATGGTGCATCCCAATTATCTCGCGACCGACTATGTGTGGAAAAAATTTGCCGCCGCCTGCCTGGAACCATCTCTGATTCCATTCATGAAGGAAATGGATATCATAAACAGGGCCATGAATCACCGCGCTTTCAATCCCGATTCCAATGCCCATCAGAAATTCTTATTGCAGCAAATTGAAAAACTGAATGTACTTCAGTCGCAATATCCATGGCTGGATTTTGCCAATGAACTCAAATTCTTCAAGCAGTCTCTTGATTCATGAAACACGCCCCGACCCAGGAAAAAGCTATTTTGGAATTTCTCACAGGATTGAATCCTGAATTCAGGCTGCCTCGTGGGGTTTCTATCATGAATCCATTCCAGGATCAGACTGCTTTGAAGCTGGCGAAAATATTTTATAAGAAATTTTATTCAGACCATGATGCAAGAGTGATGATCTTTGGCATCAATCCCGGGCGTTTTGGGGGAGGCATTACCGGTATCCCGTTCACAGACCCTCAAAAACTCGAGCGCTGTTGTGGCATTCCAAATGAATTCAGAAAGGTGAAAGAATTGTCGGCTGATTTCATTTACCGCATGATCGAGGCTTATGGTGGTGTGAAGATGTTTTACCGCCAGTTCTTCATCACAGCGGTATCACCATTGGGTTTTGTGAGAGATGGTAAGAACATGAATTATTATGACGATCCCCAATTGGCAAAATCTATTGCGGGATTCGCGACCGAATGCTTACGGAGGCAGATTCAAACAATTAAAACCGGACCATCCTGCATTTGCCTGGGAGAAGGGAAGAATTACAAATACCTTTCCACTCTGAATGAAAAACACAGGTTCTTCGATCAGATCATTCCACTGCCACACCCCAGGTGGATCATGCAATACAGGCGGCCAAAAATAAAGGAGTATATCAACACATATATCAGGCAACTTTCTATTGCCTATTCAAAAATATAAGCTTGAGTTCTGCGGATTATAGGTGAATGAGTCCGGCTCGTCATAAAGATGCGCAGAAATGTTACGATTACCTATTAATGAATCCTGTCACCACGCAATTCGAGATTTTGCATGACTGATGATTCATGATCCAGCCATTCTTTCCATCTTTTTCGTACTTTTTCCTTATCCACATAAGTCCCGGCGAGGCTGATGAAGAGGGTATAATGTCCGGCTTCGCTTTCCATGAAACGACGGTAAAAATTCTTCATATACTCATCCTCCAACCCTTCACTCAATCTCTTAAACCTTTCGCAACTTCTGGCTTCAATCAGGGCCATGGTCAGTAACTGATCCAGGAAAGTTTCTTCGGGATGGCCACCTTTTTTTTGAAATAACAATAATTGGTTCACATATTCATCGCGGCGCTGCCTGGCCAGGTGCAATCCTCTTTTCTGCAGTTCTGCCAATACCAGTCTAAAATGGCCCCATTCTTCCGTAACAATGGGAGCGAGGGCGTTTACCAGCTCGGCCTTTGAAGAATATCGCTGAATGAGGGAGATGCAGGAAGTTGCGGCTTTTTGCTCGCAATAGGCGTGGTCAGAAAGAATATCTTCCAGGCTCATGCCGGCCAAATCCACCCATCGGGGATCGGTAGGTAGTTGCAATCCTAAAATATTCCTGGTATCCTCGCTGATATTTTCCATGATCAAACAAAGATAGGATATGCTGCCAATCAACATTCTGTGAATAGGTTGAATTGGTGGATATTTGTAAAAACCTGATTCAAATTGAAAGAAGATTTTTTGATTGCAAAGCTCACTGAAAGAAGGAATGCACAATCCCTCCGCAGGCTCAGATTGCCAAGGGGTCAGATAGACTTTTGCTCCAATGATTATCTGGGCATAGTGAAGAATAATCTCATTGAAATGGCAACTGGTATGGGTCAGAAATCTTTCAGCCATGGTTCAACCGGTTCGAGGCTTTTGGCGGGAAATTATGCGTTGATTGAAGACACGGAAAGGATGCTGGCTGTTTTTCATCAGGCCGAAGCCGCGCTCATATTTAATTCAGGTTATGATGCAAACCTGGGTCTCTTGAGTTCGGTGCCAAAAAGAGGCGATACAATCATATACGATTACCTGGTTCATGCTTCCATCAGGGATGGGATGAGGCTCAGCTTTGCGCAGTCATTTGCATTTGCCCACAACGATCGCGAGGACCTGGAAAAGAAATTGCAACATGCCTCGGGCAATATCTTTGTTGTTACAGAGTCAGTATTTTCCATGGATGGTGATCAGGCTCCTTTGGGCGAAATAGTAGAGCTATGCAGAAAATACAAGGCCCACCTGATAGTGGATGAAGCTCATGCCACCGGAGTTATCGGAAAGAGGGGAGAAGGAGTGATACAGTCACTAGGTGTGCAGCAGGATTGTTTTGCCAGGATCCATACTTTTGGAAAAGCCCTGGGATGCCATGGAGCCGCCGTTCTTGGAAGCCAGGCGCTGCACGATTATCTTATCAATTTCTCCAGGCCCTTCATTTACACCACTGCTTTGCCTGAAGATGCGGTTGCCGCTATCGGAACGGCTTATCAAATCTTCCCAAACCTGGTTCAGGAGAGGGAATATTTGGCAAGTTTCATTCACAAATTTCAAATGGCAAGCATTTCTTACAACAGAGTTACGGGCAATACTCCCATTCAGGTTGTAATAATTCCGGGGAATGAAAAGGTGAAGCAGGTGGCGGATATGCTTCAGGCTAATGAATTGGATGTGCGACCAATCCTGTATCCCACGGTTCCGAAGGGATCTGAAAGGCTTAGGATAGTTCTCCATGCTTTTAATACGAGCGCAGAATTAGACAAGCTTATCTTCTTATTATCCTCCCCGGTTCAATAGAAATTTGCCATGAAGGTTGGCAGGGAATGCCGGAATGCTTTTCAAGGGCCGGATTGGAGTTTCATAGCCGGGCTAAATTGAAAAAAAGAATTACTTTTAAATTAATCTTGGATATCTTTTCAGACTTTAACCCTTATGCGACTTTTCCCTTTCATTACCTCAGGTATTATAACGATTGTATTGATCCTTATGCTGGGCACCCGCATGGTCTTGCCATTGCCACTGGGTAAATTTCTGTCGCCACAGGAGGGCTTTTGGCAGAATGCGGAGCCAAGTGATGCCAGTTTTGACTCCGAATTGAAATTTTCGAATTTAAAAGGAAGGGTCAATGTGTTTTTTGATGAAAGGCTGGTACCACATATAATGGCTGAAAACAACGAAGACGCATTCTTCGTGCAAGGCTATCTACATGCGAAATTCAGGCTTTGGCAAATGGAATTCCAGGCCCGCGCCGCCGCCGGAAGGGTCAGCGAAATAGTCGGCGAAAAGGCGTTGAATTACGATCGAAACATGAGGAGGGACGGAATGGTATATGCAGCTGAAGCGATGGTGAAGGAAATGGAAGCGAATCCACTCACAAAAGCAGCTTGCAATAGTTATACCGCCGGAGTAAACGCTTACATAGCAAGCCTCACCAATGGCAACCTCCCTATTGAATATAAATTGCTTGGATATGAACCCGAAAAATGGGATAATCTCAAGATTGCGCTAATGGGAAAGGAACTAACGGCGACCCTTACCTGGGCTTCGGAAGATTTATCCATGACACGTGCCAAAGCCTTTTTCTCAGATGAAGAAATGAAAGTGCTTTTCCCTGACATTCCATCCGAATTGGATCCCATAGTTCCCAGGGGTAGCTCCTTCGATCCCCCCACAGTTTTTCCAAGAATTTCCGCTCATGATGATTCCGTTTATCTCTACGATAGTGATTCAATATTGGCGAGTGAAGCATTCAAGCCAGATCCGGATAACGGAAGCAATAACTGGGCTGTAAGCGGCTCCAGGACCTTATCCGGCGCTCCCATTTTATGCAACGATCCACACCTTGACCTCAGCCTGCCTTCTATCTGGTATGAAATGCAGATTTCCACGCCGCAAATGAATGTTTATGGCACAAGCCTGCCCGGCCTGCCCTGCGTGCTTATTGGTTTTAACGATAGCATTGCATTTGGTTTCACTAATGCGGAGCGGGATGTAAAAGACTATTACGCGATTCGATTCAGGGATGCAACAAAAAAGCAGTATTGGTTCAATAAAGAGTGGAAGGATGCTGGCCTCCGGATAGAAGAAATAAAAGTTAAAGGCAAACCCGGAGTATTCGACACTGTGGCATATACAGTTTTTGGACCCGTGTTATATGACAGCAGTTTTCCTGCACCCGACCACAATCATCAGGCTTTGGCAGTGAGGTGGAGAGCCCATGACCCCTCCAATGAGCTGCTGATGTTCTATAAATTGAACCAGGCAAAGAATTACCAGGAATATTATGAAGCGATTCAATATGATATTTGCCCAGGCCAGAATATTGCGTTTGCTTCAAAATCGGGGGATATCGCCATCTGGCAGCAGGGCTCCTTCCCGGCAAGATGGAACCGCCAGGGCCTCTATGTGATGCCAGGATATGACAGTACTTATATGTGGCAGGGATTTATACCTTCAAAAGAAAATCCGCATCTCATCAATCCCATTCGTGGTTTCGTGAGCAGCGCCAATCAGCGCCCTGCAGACAGTGCCTATCCCTATTATATACCCGGAGGCTACCTGCTTTACCGGGGCGCAATTATCAACCGAAAATTGAGCGCAATGAATGCCATCACACCAAAAGATATGATGGATCTGCAAACAAATAATTATAATACGTTCGCGGAAACCGCAAGACCTTTATTCTTAAAATACCTCAATGACAGTGGTCTCTCGGCAGTTGAAAGGAAATACCTCGATCTTTTTGTGAGTTGGAACCTGAACAATAACGCGGATGAAAAGGCTCCTACAATCTTCCGGATCTGGTGCGATAGCCTGCAGCATGGTATTTGGGATGACGAATTTTCCAAGGCGGGAGTGAAGGGCTTGCTCCCCGCCGAGGGGACTCTTATTGCCGCCTTAATTAAGGACCCGGATTTCCGTTATGTAGATGATATCAATACAACCCAACGGGAGACTATTTTCGACCAAATGACCAGGGCCTTCAAGCAGGCTTGCAAGGCCTGCCTGCAATTAGAATTTGAAAATAAACTGGAATGGGGCGTTTATAAGAATACCAGTATTTATCACCTGCTTGGAGAAGCAGCTTTACCTTTTGCAAGAACCAACCTGCCAATTGGAGGCGGAGAGAATATTATAAATGCCGCCAAACACAGGCATGGCCCAAGCTGGCGGATGGTAGTAGAACTCACTCCGGAAACAGGAGCCTATGTTGTATATCCTGGCGGACAGTCAGGTAACCCTGGCAGTCAGTATTATGATAAGTTCGTTGACGATTGGGCAGAAGGGGGGTATTATAAAGCATGGGTAATGAAAAGAGGAGAAGAAAAAGATAAAAGAGTGAAGTGGAAGATGCAGTTCAGCAATTGATTTAATTGCAGGGATATTTGATTGGAGCGATACCTAACCCAAAAAATTTCGGGGATGAAATTAATCTTATCGATAGTATTGACGGCACTATTGAGTTTTCTTTTCTGCCTTTACCTGCCATGGTGGTTCATAGCTCCGGCCGCATTTGTGGTAGCGCTTGTGCTTCAGCAATCGCCCGGCAAATCATTTATTTCTGCCTTCCTTGCACTATTTCTGCTTTGGGGCGGTTTGGCATGGCATATCAGTTCGCAAAATGAAGATCTCCTGGCTCACAAAATATCATTGCTCGTAATCAACAATGACAGCCCATTTCTTTTGATATTGTTTACGGCGCTGCTGGGGGCATTGGTGGCTTCATTTGCCGCCCTCGCCGCAACTTACCTCAGACCCCCGAATTAAATTTTGCATTTTATTAAGTCAGTTCCGAATACTTTCGCTATCAGGAAATATTCCATGAAGAAAATTCTACTTGCCTTCCTTATAATTTTGTATGGAAGCCCCTTTGTTTTTGCAACGAGAATCCAGGGCCATGTGAGGGACGACAAAGGAGCTCTATTACCCTTCTCCTCCATATTCGTTAAAGGAACAACTATTGGAACCACGGCCAATACAGCAGGCGCCTATTTTTTGGATTTGCAGCCGGGGTCTTATACCCTGGTTTGCCAGCATGTAGGCTATCACCTTGTTGAAAAGGATATTTCGGTAGCTAACAGTGAGATCACCATAGATTTTAGTTTATCCATTCAGCAGCTTACTCTCAATCCGGTGATCATTACCAATAATGCGGAGGATCCCGCGTATGAAATCATTCGTAATGCCATCGCCAAAAGAGCTTTTTACAGAAACCAGGTAGATGCTTTTCAGTGCAAAGTATATATCAAAGGGCAACTTAAACTAAGGGACTATCCGAAAACCATATTTGGCCAGAAAGTGGAATTTGATGATGGTGACAGTTCCAGGAAGAAGATGATTTATTTGTCAGAAACGGTGGCGAACTACTCATTCAGGAAACCCGATAAGGAAAAAATAGAAGTCACTTCCACCCGGGTAAGCGGGCAGGCCGAGAGTTTTGGCTTCAGCAGCCCGAAATTTCTGAGTTTCTATGATAATATCGTGGAGGTGAGCGAAGCCCTGAATCCCCGAGGATTTATTTCTCCCATTGCCGATGAAGCATTGGGATTTTATCGCTACAAATTCATGGGGAGCTATGTGGAAAATGGAAAGCTAATCAACCATATCAGGGTGATACCCAAAAGGACCTATGAGCCGCTATTCAACGGTTATATCAATATCGTAGAGGATGACTGGCGCATCCACAGCCTCGAACTCCTGCTCACAAAATCTTCACAAATGGAGTTAGCAGACAGCCTGCGCATTGAACAGTTATATATGCCTGTTAGTACGGATATATGGATGCTCAACAGCCAGGTACTCTATCCGACTGTGAAATTATTTGGATTTGACGCGGCCGGAAGCTTTGTAACCGTATATTCAGCATACCAGATTGAACCCCCATTCCCAAAAAAATATTTCACCAATACCATCATAACCTACGATTCAGCTTCCAACAAACGATCGGGAGCTTTTTGGAACCAGGTGCGTCCTGTGCCTCTTTTATATGAAGAAATGGAAGACTACCTGAAAAAAGACAGTCTCGAAAAGGTGAAAAGCGATCCCCGCTATCTCGATTCCCTTGACCGTCGTAGAAACCAGTTTACATTTCCGGGAATACTGGTATATGGGCAGACCTTCAGCCGTGAAAGCAGGAAGAGCAGCTTTTCATACCCATCCATATTACAAGTGCTTAGTTATAATTCCGTGGAAGGATGGGTCACTAATTTTGGTTTTGGCTATTCCAGGAGATTCAGCGCCCGAAATTCCCTGTCACTGCATCCCACAATCAGGTATGGCTACACGAACCATCATTTTAATGCGGACCTGTTGGCAAGGTACTCTTTCGGAAAGGGTTACCTGAATTCAATTTCCATTGCGGGCGGTAAGAAGGTGTTTCAGCTAAACAATACCAACCCGGTGATGCCATTGGTTAATTCTGTTAGCACACTGTTTTGGAATAAGAATTATTTGAAGATCTACGAAGCCTGGTTCGGGAGTATTCGATATGCCAAAGGAATTGGAAATGGCTTCACTATCAGGGCCGGTGTTCAGTTCCAGCACCGTATGCCACTTGAAAACACCGATTCCACTTTTTGGGGTAAGTCAAAGTATATCGGAAGACGAAGTCCCAATTATCCGGGGGAACTGGTTTCGGAGAATTTTAAAGCGCACCAGGCGGTTACATTTGGTTTTTCGGTGGCTTTCAGGCCGGGAACAAAATATATTCAATTCCCTGATCGGAAAGTCAATATCGGATCTGAATATCCTTTGTTCAGCCTGGGATACCTGAAAGGAATCAATGGTTTTTTGGGGAGTGATGTGGATTTTGATGAATGGAATTTTTCAATCAATGACGAGATTGGATTGAAACTATGGGGAGAATTCAGGTACCATATCATGGCAGGAGGTTTCGTGAATAACAAGAATGTTGAATTGCCCGATTACCGGCATTTCAATGGAAATCAACTCCTCTTTGCCACTACCTATCTCAATAGTTTCCAATTATTGCCCTATTATTCCAATTCAACCCTGTCCCGTTTTTTTGCTGCGGGCCATATCGAGCATCATTTTAATGGTTTTTTGACTAATAAGATCCCCTATATCAAAAAATTGAACCTTCACCTGGTTGCAGGTTCAAACGGGCTATATTCCCACTCGAATGAATATTATTATGAATTTTTCGCAGGAATTGAAAATATCCTGAAAATATTGCGGGTCGATTTTGTATGGGCCTATCGAAACGGATCCTTATATGATACCGGTATCAGGATTGGCTTCAGAGGCTCCGATTTCAGGAATGATGATTGAGCCTGCCTGTTTTTCACGAGATATGTACCTGTATTTGAAGAAACCTCTCAAAAGTGAAAATTTCCAGTCACCATGATCCCAGCCTAATAAATTTATACTCAACCAAAAAACTGCGATCCCCGTTCCGCGGGCCCGGCATTAATGATCTCATATTTATACAGACAGTCTAATTATTTATCTTTGCATTTGTTCTAGTTGGGTAATGGAAACAAAACGGTGTAGAAAAATGGCAGTATTGCACAATCGCGTTTCGCAGAAGGAATTGAAAAAAAGAATGCTGGAGGAAAAAGAACCCCGCAGCACCATTTCATTCTATCAATATTTTCCCATTGCAGACCCAGCGGCTTTCAGGGATCAGCTATACCAGAGCCTCCGGGTTCTGGGCGTATTCGGTAGAATTTACGTGGCCAGGGAAGGCATCAATGCCCAGATTAGTGTTCCGGAGAGCCGTTTCGGGCAGTTGAGAGATTATTTATATTCCATTGAAGGACTTCATGCAATTCGCCTGAATAAGGCTGTGGACGATAATGGTAAATCGTTCTGGGTGCTTAAAATAAAAGTGAGGCCCAGGATCGTGGCCGATGGAATCAATGATCCGGGCTTTACCATGCAGAACAGGGGCAATTATGTAAATGCCGAACAATTCAACCAATTGACTGATGATCCCCAGACCATAGTCATTGACATGCGCAACCACTATGAATATGAAGTGGGGCATTTTGTTCGTGCCCTGGAAGTTCCCAGTGATACATTCAGGGAGCAGTTACCCATGGCCGTGGAAATGATGAAGGGAAATAAGGACAAGAATATCATCATGTATTGCACGGGAGGTATCCGCTGCGAAAAGGCCAGTGCATACATGTTGCATCATGGATTCAGAAAAGTATTTCACCTGGAAGGAGGCATTATCAACTACGCGAGGGAAATCAAATCACGTAATCTCACCAATAAATTCATCGGAAAGAATTTTGTGTTCGATGACAGACTGGGAGAAAGGATTAGCCCGGATATCATTGCCCGCTGCCATCAATGTGGTAAGCCATGCGATGAGCATAAGAACTGTGCCAACGAAGCATGCCATTTACTTTTCATTCAGTGTGAGGATTGCGCAAAAGAATATGATGGCTGCTGCAGCAAAGGATGCCAGGATTTCATAAGGCTTCCGCTGGAATTACAGAAGGAAAAACGCAAGGGCATTGCCAAGGGACAGAATATCTTCAATAAGTCGAAGCAGAGGAAGATGATAGGTTAGGAATTAGGAAATGAAAAGAACCTGATTGCCTCTGCAGATTTGCGTAGCGCCAACAGCCAGGTTCCCGGAACATTCATTGTCAATTTGCTGGTACAGGAATCCACTTGATGCAAACCGGCGTAGGTACTTGAATAGTCTTTCCGGTGGATACAAGCTTGCCGGTTTTTGGGTCCCTCTTAAAGATCACAATATTGTCTGATCCCTGATTTGCAACCAGAAGGAATTTACCGGAAGGATCCAGGCTAAAATTTCGGGGGTTCTTACCCAGGGTTGATTGAAAGCCCAGCGTCTTCAGCAGGCCCGAAGCAGTATTGATTGAAAATATTGCCAGGCTGTTCGCGTCTCCCCGGTTTGAGGCGTAAAGAAATTTGCCATCGGGTGAAATATGAATATCGGCAGATCCTTTATCACCTTTAAATCCTTTTGGGTGAGATGAAATGGTCTGAATGGTTTTCAGCTGGCCTTTTTGATCGTAGCGGAAAGCAGTTACAACTCCAGCCATCTCTTCTATTAAATAAGCAAATTTGCCTGAAGGGTGAAATATAAAATGCCTGGGGCCAGAGCCTGGTTCTGTAGCCCCAAATCCCGGAATCGTTGGTTTCAGTTCACCCGTAGCCTCATCAAAATGATAGATCATTACTTTGTCCAGGCCCAGATCGGAAACATAGAGATAATGATTGTCGGGTGACAAAACTGTAGAATGAACATGTGGGCCTGCCTGCCGTTCTTTATTGAAGCCGATACCATGATGAAATATGGTATTGGGCTTCCCCAATGAACCATCAGTTCTTATAGGCAGCACGGAAAAACTGCCACTGCTATAATTGGCAACGATGGCCCAATGGCCGGTCTTGTCAATTGAAACGTAGCAAGGATCGTCACCGCCTGAGGGTTGGTCATTTAGCCGGGTCATGGCGGCGCTTTTACTATCAAAGCTGAATGCAGTGACATAGCCTCCGTTATTGTTATCGTGCAATTCATTCACGGCATATACTTTTTTATTATCGGGTGACGTAGCCAGGTAAGATGGATTTCTGATACCGGTGGCCTTATTTACATATTCAAATGCGCCGGTGTTGCTGTTGAATTTATAAATGTATATGCCTTCACTTTTTCCACTCGTATAAGTGCCGACGAGGAGGTATTGCAGATGAGAGGGCTTAGCATCGTGCTGAGCGCCTGCCACAAAGGGAATTACTAAAAAAAGGAGTTTCAGAAAAATTCTTTGTTTCATGATGTATCAGTTAATAATTAAAAAAAATGTGAAAACTGCCGGAAAGAATTCTTTGTTCATACCAAAGGAACAGCCCGGAGGGCCATCATCAGGAAAGCGGCAACCATCAAGGTATAAATTATACTAAACAAAAAGAGTTCTTTCTTGCCGGAAACTACAAAATAACTCAGTAGTGGGATGATCTGTAAAGCGTGCAATCCAAAAAAATGCGCGACTCTCAGGTCTCCATAAATCCTGCTCCAATTTACGATCGGTAAGCCGCGACTCCCGTCAGGGCCGCCAATTGTATGCCTCAGGTAGTGGACCATCAGGCCGCCTTCAAGAGCAGAGAGAATGAATATTATCATTCCAATCCGGATTCCCCATAGAAATACTACCGGGATCGAAAATTCCTTTTGCCGGAAAAAAAGATAACAAATATATATTGTCCAGATTGTGAATAGTGATATGACTGCGCCCATAACCGCAAATAGAACTGCGTCAAGGGCAGTGCTTACATTGAAATGAGAGCGCAGGCCTCTCGCGGACTGAATACTGATAATGCCCGTTTCAATAATCATGGAGATGATCAAAACCCAGGAATAAACCACTACTGCCCGCCGGTATTGAAGATAATACAAAAGCCAACCCATTGTCCAGCTCATGATCCAAATGGAAAAAAAGAATTTCATGGGTTTCATCCAGGCATTGATGCCCAGTATCTGCCGATGATCTACAAGGGTCAACCCAATACAAATAATTGCAGCGATAAAATTCAGAAGACCGAAATAATACAGTTTCTTATTTCTTCGTTTCTGTTCCTGAAGAAATTTCTTCATACCTGGCATTTGTTTATCAATTTTCAACAAAATATTTTCTGATAATAATAAACCTGACCATCAAATAAAGCAGAAGGCCAAAGGGGCCGAACACAAATGTAAAAAAAAGCGGGATTACGAGTAACCAGTGTGATATTCCATGCAGCATAGCGTTCTTCCTGATAAATACGCCAGCCATGAGATCAAAAGCCAGGTAATGAACCCATCCGGCAGTCACCATCTTCTCATTTTGAAAGAGCTGCATCACCGATTCCAGTTTGCCGAATTTTTGAAAAATCGACATGTTGAATGATGACCAAATCATCCAGGAGTATATGATGCCAAGCAATGTAATAATGATTCCAATGATGAATTTATCAGCGGAATACCACTTTGGAAAAAATATGAGGATGACCCATCCCAGACTGGCAATGGCGCTGCAGATTTGAAATATGCTGCTGGCTGACATACAAATGATTTATGGTTGATTAAGACGCGAGTGGAATTAAGTTCAACCAGATGAATGGGATATCTCTTCCCCCACTAATTCGTGTTTCCTTACCATTATGGCAAGATCCCTGTTTTATTCATGGAAGTTTTTCGAGACTTTCCAAAATGCGCTGTCGCGTTTCTTCCGCGCTGAGTTGCCGGGGCTGGAACTTTTCTCCAATCACCTGCTCATATAATTCTATATATCTCCGGCTGATGGTCTGCACCCAATCGTCGCTCATTTCCGGAATGGATTGGCCCTGCTTCCCCATGAAGTTGTGGGCTATCAGCCACTCCCGTACAAATTCCTTGCTGAGTTGCTTCTGGCGTTCACCCGTAGCCTGCCGGGATTCAAACCCATCCGCATAAAAATAGCGGGAAGAATCGGGCGTATGAATTTCATCCATCAGATAGATAGTATCGCCAATTTTGCCAAATTCATATTTGGTATCTGCCAGAATAAGGTTTCTTTTGGCGGCAATTTCCTTTCCTCTCGCGAATAGACGCAGCGTGTAATCTGTGAGAATATCCCATTCCTTTTCTGTGGCGAGTTTTCTCTGCAAAATTCCGGATTTGGAGATATCCTCATCGTGACCTTCGGAAGCTTTTGTGGAAGGGGTGATAATGGGTTGAGGAAAGAAATCATTTTCTTTCAGCCCTTCCGGTAATGGCACCCCGCACAGTTCGCGCTTGCCTGACTGGTAGGTGCGCCATGCATGGCCAACCAGGTTTCCCCTCACTACCATTTCGAGTTTGAATGGATTGCATTTCTTCCCGATCGAAACAGTTGGAGCGGGCACATCCAGGAGCCAATTGGGGCAGATATCTGCACTAGCCCTGAGCATGTAAGCCGCAATCTGGTTCAACACCTGGCCTTTAAATGGAATTGAACGGGGCAGTATTACATCGAAGGCAGAGATTCTATCGCTCGCCACCATCACCAAATAGCTGTTCCCAATGGTATAAACATCTCTCACTTTTCCGCGATAGAATTGGGTCTGATTAGGAAACTGATAGTCACTCATGATGCTAAAATAGGGCCGGGCATTGAAATGGCCAATTTTAGGGAATCCAAGATTTCAACAAAGGCATAACAAGATTTGCGGGGCATGGTCAGAGATGGAATTTGAGGATCTGGGTTCTGAACTATCTTTATGGTTCTTTCCAATCTGGCCAGCGCAGCTGGCAACGTACTTTGTTCCAGACCACAGAAACAAAAGTAGAATACAATTTTTTTAATTTGATCGAAGGGAATGAGCCCTCAGAAACTGGACTTGATTTGAATCAATTTGCTCACGTTCGCGCCTTAATTCAATGGAAATAAAATTTTTACGGTAAAATAACAATTACTAATTTGTTTACAATTTGTACTAAAACATCTGCTCATGAAAAGAAAACTCAGTTGCCTGGCAATTACGCTAATGGCCCTGATAACAACGTTTGCTCAAGCCCAGAACCTGAATGATATCACCATCACCGGTACCGTTAGGAACAGTGCCAGCAAAGAAGTTGTCAGCGCCGTTTCAGTAAGCGTTAAAGGATCCAATGAAGGCACGTTCACTGATGACAATGGAAATTTTAAGCTTACGGTGGTGAATAGAAGCCTCCCATTCACACTTGTCTTTTCTTCCATAGGATTTGAAACGAAAGAACTGGAAATTAATAATCTCCAGGCATTGCAGGTGGAGCTGATACCTGCATCCACTCTGGGGCAGGAAGTAGTTATTTCAGCTACCCGTACTCCGGCGCGCATTCTCGAATCACCCGTAACCATCGAAAGGGTGAGTAGCGCGGCCATTCGGAATTCCGCCGCTTCGAATTATTATGATATGGTGTCTAACCTGAAAGGAGTGGACGTGGTAACAGCATCGCTCACATTCAAAACACCTACTACAAGGGGCTTCGCTTCCAGCGGAAATACCCGCTTCACCCAGATCATCAATGGCATGGATAACCAGGCTCCCGGTCTCAATTTTTCTGTGGGCAGTGTGATCGGATTGATAGAACTGGACGTGGATAATATGGAATTGCTGCCAGGCGCTTCTTCCGCGCTCTATGGTCCCGGTGGCATGAATGGTACACTGCTGATCAATGGAAAGAATCCATTCAAATACCAGGGATTGAGTTTCATGATGAAGCAGGGAATCATGAATTTGGGACAAAACGCGGGAAGGTCTGCTTCACCATATTATAACTGGAGTCTGCGCTGGGCCAAGAAAATTGGGGAAAGATTTGCCTTCAAGATCGCGACCGAACTGATTCAGGCAAAGGATTGGGTGGCGAATGACTATCGCGACTATAAGCGTTTGGGCTCTACCGGTGGCATAGTGCCCGGAACACGCGGCACCGACCCAAATTATGACGGCGTGAATGTGTACGGCGATGAAACCACCACCAATCTGAAAGCCGTTCTCAATTCAATTGGTCAATCAGCACCCTTCCTTCAGGGATATATCAATACGCTGCCATCAAATATTCCAGTATCACGTACAGGTTACAATGAAAAAGACATCAGCGATCCCAATACCGTGAACTTCAAACTCACGGGGGCGTTACATTATAAGATAGGGAGAAATGTTGAAGCCAGTTTGAGTGGATATTGGGGAACCGGCAACACACTTTATACCGGCAGTAACCGCTATTCTCTCAAGAATTTGAAAATGGGCCAATACAAGCTCGAGATTGCGAGCAAGAACTGGTTCCTGAGAGCCTATACCACACAGGAGAATTCAGGTGAATCCTATAACCTGACAGTGGCCACTCAAATACTGAATGAAGGTTGGAAGCCCAGCGGTGGTTCCACAGGATGGTATTCACAATATGCTCAGGCATACCTTGCGGCAAAAATGGCGGGGAGACCTGACCTGGAAGCCCATAACACCGCGAGAGCTGCCGCCGACCAGGGACGCCCGCTTCCCGGCTTACCAAGATTTCAGCAATTGCTTGATTCGGTGAGACTGCTGCCAATCCCTAATGGAGGCCTTTTCCTGGACAGGACCAACCTCTATATGGTGGAAGGACAATATAACCTGACTGACGCCATAAAATTTGTAGAAGTTCTGATCGGAGGTAATTGGAAGAAATATGTACTGAATAGCCAGGGCACACTGTTTGCCGACAAACCAGGCAGTCCCATTGGAATCAATGAATATGGAGCATATATACAGGTTTCGAAATTCATAGTTCCGGAAATTCTAAAAATTACCGCATCGGGCCGCTATGACAAGAATGCGAATTTCACCGGAAGATTTACGCCCAGGATTACAGCCCTTATTAAACCTGCAAAAGATCATAATATCCGGCTTTCTTATCAAACGGCTTATCGTTTCCCCTCCACACAACAGCAATGGATTGATTTGAACGTGGGCACAGGCAGGCTTCTGGGAGGTGTGAAGGAATTATGGGACAAGTATAACATGATCGAGAATCCAATTTATTCCGTGGAATCCGTTCAGGCCGGCAACCCTGAAGTGATACCTTATTTCGCGTTCAAGCCTGAGTCAGTAGTTTCCTATGAGATTGGTTACAAATCTCTCATCGCCCGCAAATTTTTGATTGACGCCTATTTCTATTATAGCGAATACCAGAATTTCCTCAGTCGCAGGGATGTGATTCAGAATAAGGACCCGAATGATCTTACATTCACGAATATTAACGGCTATTCTATTGTTGTAAATGCTCCTGGAAAGGTGAAGGCGCATGGCTGGGGATTGAGCCTGGATTACCTGCTGCGCGGCAATTTCTCCATTTCCGGGAATATTTCCTCCGATGAATTGAGTGACGAACCCGCCGGATTCCGCGCGGAATTCAATACACCCAAATATCGCACGAACCTGACCTTCGCGAACAGCGGCTTCGGACATAACCAGCGTTTAGGCTTTGCAGTTACCTGGAGATGGCAGGATTCTTTCTTCTATGACCTTGATTTTGCCTCGGGAGACCTGCCTGCCATTCACACTGTTGACGCGCAGATAAGTTATAAATTCCCCGCCATTAAATCGGTTGTTAAGCTGGCTGGCAATAATATATTGAATCAATATTACCGTAACGCCATGGGTAATCCGCAGGTAGGCGGCCTATATTATGTAAGCTTCGCCTACAATATTTTCTAAACCCTATTCTTTACCGTGAAAAATAAAAAAGATTGTTTATGAAAATCAATATAACCAGGCGGATCATTCAAATGGGAGCCTTGATTTTTTCCGCCGCAACAATGATCACGTCATGCAATAAGGAATTACCGGATGCGGTACCCATTGTTGTGCCGCCGCCAACGGGGCAAAGTATCGGGAATCTGATTAGTACAGACACCAGCTACAGTATCCTGAAAGCCGCGCTTACCAAAGCAGGACTACTCAATGGCCTTCTGGATTCCACGGCTCTTTATACCGTGTTCGCGCCCAACAATGATGCTTTCCGTTTGTCGGGTATCCCAAGTGCCGCCGTGATCAATGCCCTGCCAACCGCACAGGTGGCGGCGATCGCGAGTTACCATATCATAGGCGGACAGGCATTCACCACTTCACTCATTCCCACAAGTTTTCCGAATCTGCAATTGCCAACGGGCCTGGTATTGCAGGCGCCCCTTTTCAGAATGAGTATCTTCCCTTCAAAGCGGGGAAGCGCCGCATGGGCCAATAATATTCCATTGATCGCGACTGACAAACAAATGTCGAATGGAATCATACACAATCCTGTTGCCCTGATATCACCTCCTTCATTAACCATTAAACAGATCGCGACGGCAGATACCACCCTCAGCTATTTCCTCGCGGCGGTGGCCAGGGCAGATTCCGGCCAGACGGGCTTGGGCAGGTTTGATTCTTTGCTGAATTATCCACCCGTGAATTTCACCGTGTTCGCGCCCACCAATCAGGCTTTCAGGAATGCGCTGGTCTTTTTGGGTTTGCCACCTTCTCCCGCGGCATTCAATTTCGTTCCGGTTTCAACAGCAAGGGGGATAGTTGCCTATCATTTTATGGGAACCAGGGCATTCTCAGTGAATTTCCCTGCCACGCCGACCGATCTGCCAACCTTATTACAGCTCTCACCAACGAGTCCGCCCCTCACTGTGAAGGCGCAATTTACGGGCCTTTCATTCACGGTATTGGGTAACGGCAATTTTGGATTCCCTTCAAATGTAGTGCAGGCAGATATTCATGCCATCAATGGTACCGTTCAAAAAATTGACCAGGTATTGCTACCACAATAAATTGAATAGGATTTCGAAGAATTTTATCAATGGAATATTCATAGCCCCGTCTTCTGGCGGGGTTTTTCTTCACACATCGGTACATTACTTCATGAGGAGAAATTTCCGTCTTTCTGAGTTGCTTTTATTTAAGGCGGGAAAAGCATTGGTAAGAGAAAATTTTTTCAACGTTGAAACAAAATAACTTTAATAGAATTTTTTTTTCTTGATAAATTTGGGAAAAAACTTGAGATCAAGTGTGGTTCATGATGGCACAAATGGTGGGAGGATTTGAAATCAATAGTGGTTTGTGAGGGCAAGAACCACTGTGGGAGCTCCGCCTCGGTTCGTGTCCTCACGAACCGAAATTTAAATCTTTCTTTTCATTTAAGTGAAACAAAAGTATTGGTTGAAGAAATATCATACATTGACAGAATACAATATCTACAAAAAGAAAGTAGCTTTTTCTTATTTTAAGATTGGTGGTCCGTGGAAACGGGATTCTGGTGCCTTGGAGACTTTGTCAAACCCAAGAATGCGGTGAAGAATCCTTTGTTGCAAAGTGAAATGATTTGATGAGGAAGTAATTTCTTAAATCCCCAGCACTGTTTTTTGCTTATTGCCAGCATCAATCTTTATGTTGTTAATCGGCATTTTCCACTTTCTAAATTGTTTTTTTAAATTGGCTTCCAATTATGCAACCCGGACTGTCGCATAAGTAATAATTAAAAACCTCAAAAAAATGCCGTTAAATCCACGGGAAATTCACCGTTAAACCCACCTCCTAAAATGCAGATACTACGGTATTTTAGAAAACCGTCCATTATCATTCAACCAATTACGGAGATTGAAAAAGTCAATACCCATTGAATGGTATTGACATTATTGCACAAATCTTTAACCTTTACGACTCATATACAAATATACAAGCGCTCTTAATTTACCGACTGTTTTTGGAAATGCCCAGGAAGAAAAACCCTGCTCTGATCGGGCTTAAATTGGTTCAATTCAAATTGAGTTCATCGTGTATCCTCTTCGGCTTATTAAGAATCTCTTGTTGACAACGCTAACCAATACCTGTGAACTGATTTAGTCCGCACCTGAATTAGAATTAGGTCCTGCCCCCAAAATGCCTGCGGCATCCTGAGGCTAAAAACCCATTACTCCAAAACTGACGATCTCAAATGCGAAATCGATTCCTCATTCTCCTGTTTATTTGGGCTCTACTTTCAATGGGTCTTTTTTCCTTTTCGCAGGAAAATGGCTCGCTTGCGGACAGGGTGCTGGATTTCCCCGCTAAACTCCTGACAGGAATTCAGAAAAAATCAAAAGACTTTGAATTAAGAATAGAGCGCCAGTCAGAGAATTACCTGCAGCGCATGGCTGGAAAAGAGGAAAAACTCTTCAGGAAAATGTATAAGCTGGATTCGGTACAGGCCAATAATCTCTTCGGGCAATCGCGGCAAGATTATGCGCAATTCATCCGGCGCATTAAAGCTAAGGCAGATGCAATTCCCGGTAACATGAGTGGTGAATATCTTCCCTGGCTTGATTCCATGCAGGGGTCCCTTTCTTTCCTGAAGCAATCTGCAAGCCTGGTGAACCAATCGACCGCATTCACCCAAAAAATTAGCAGTTCATTGGAACAGGTGCGACAATTGCAGGGCAAGCTGCAACAGACGGAGGCCATCAAACAATTCATTCGCGAAAGAAAGGAACAGATCCACCAGGCATTGGGCCGTTATACGAACCTGCCGCATAATATTTCTAAGGAATGGGAGAGTTTGAACAAGGAAGTCTATTATTATACGCAGCAGATAAGAGAATACCGGGAAGCCCTGAACGACCCCAATAAGATGGAACAAAAAGCGCTTGCGCTTTTAAACAGGTTCCCCGCTTTCCGGAAATTCATGAAGGACAATTCCATTTTAGGCGGACTGTTCAATGTGCCGGACAATTATGGTACCGCCCAGGCGCTGGCAGGCCTGCAAACCAGGGACCAGATACAACAACTCATAAGGAGCCGTTTTGGCTCTGGAATAATAGTCAGCAGGCATTTCAGCAGAGCATACAAGTGGCACAATCTCAGTTGGGTCAATTGAAAGACAAGTTGCTAAAATTGGGAAAGGGAAGTGGAGATATTGAGATGCCCAATTTCAAAATTAATAATCAAAAAATAAAAACTTTCTGGAGGAGATTGCAGTACGGGACTGATCTCCAAACTACCCGTGCATCCAATTTTTTCCCCAG
>CALFNL010000370.1 GCA_937902875.1 uncultured Bacteroidota bacterium
CATTTGTCAACTCCTGCCATCCGGTTCCCATAGTAGCCTGATTTCTTATTCTTCTTGAACACTATATTAAATATTCCTGCATTGCCACCGGAGGCGTCGTATTTGGCGGATGGATTGGTGATCACTTCCACACTTTCTATGGCGTCTGCGGGAATCTGGTCCAGAGTGAGAGTAGTGGGCCTTCCATCAATATAGATCTGCGGAGCAGCATTCCTGAGTTTCACATTCCCGTCAATGTCAACCTGCACAGAAGGTACATTTTTCATTACATCCAGGGCCGTGCCTCCGGCGCTTACAATATTCTTGTCAACATTGAATACTTTCTTGTCAATGTCCATTTTCATCAATGGTTTGGAAGCTATCACCGTTATTTCCTGCAATTGCTGAATATCTTCCTCGAGTTTGATATTGCCCAGGTCTTTGTCAATAGCATTGAGCATATTACTCATATTGGGCATACCTCCTGCCGAAGGAACTTTGGGCGCGGCATTGGCGTCCATTTTCATTTGGAAGCTGATGGCCTGTTCGTAAGGCTTGTAGCCCGATGCCGAAATCCTCAATTTCAAACTTCCAAAGATGGGGAGTTCCTCCATACTGAATTCGCCATTCGTTTTGGTGGAGAGTCCTTTATAGAGCACATCCTTTTTCTTCTTAGTTACGGAATCGTAATGGTTCAGTAACAGGATTACAGTAGCGTCGCTGATTGGCTTGCCGGCGCTATCAACTACTTTACCATAAATATGGCCAATTTTCGGAGCGGCTTGTTTTCCATTGCCCGGCATGGCACCTGGAAATTGTGCAAAAGACTGAAAGGAAATCAGCGATGCAATAGCGATAATGAGTAAACCTTTCCTGATCATAATTCCCCGATTTTAGGTGTTTTTCATGATTTTTTCCGGTGATCAAATTTTCTCCACAGGTGCCGGAAACCTAAGGGCATGTAAATCCCGGCAAATGAAGGATACAAAACTATATTCTCAAGTGAAATGGCACAGGGAAAAGAGACGTTTGGGGAAAATCTTGCGACGAAAGGCAAATAGAGTAGCATAATGGTCGGAAGGATTTTTGAAAATCAATAGAAGGGTAAGCGGCAGCGGGCTTATGGCTGGCCCACGCATTGCTATTTACCCTTCTATTTGGTTATTCCGCCCCCGTTTTCTGGTTCTATTTGGGCATTTCAAAAACCTTGGGATCTATGCCTTTGTTGAATTCCGCTTTCTTAACAGAGGAAGTGAGGGAAAACTGATCTCCAAAACTGGTTTCTATTGTATAAGGAATCGTTACACCAAAATCAGTTTTCTTATAGTCAGAGTAGGTAATGACGATATCTATATCCTGACCATTGAAATTGGCCTTTCTCACCAATTGCAGGAGATTGTAATTTGCCTCGTCAATAAAGAGGGTGGTTTCCACCTTACTGGTGTCGGTCACCTTGAGCTTGAAGGCGCTTGAGGTTCCAACTTTATCCTTTCCCAGGAGTTCAACCTTGTATCCCTTGGCCTGGTAATTAAAAAGTGGACCGCCAACGGTAATCTGGTCCCTGCCTCCCTTATATTGTTCATCAGGCATTGCTGTTGCATCTGTTGCGCCCTGCATGGGATTGATCACCCAGCCACCCTTGTCCGTGTAGCATTGGATTATCTTTTGCCCATTGAATTCAATTTCACTCCTGAAACCTTTACCATTCAGAATCTGAATTGTTGAGGGATTGTCGTTACCCATGACCGATACGGAAGTTTCTTCGTACAATGAGGTAACCTGCGCCAATTTGTCTTTACCACCTTCGGCATCTAAGTGCTTGCTAACGATTTCGTCCACGGTCTGGGATTGGACCATCATGGAACTGAGCAGGGCTGTGAGGCTTATCAGTGAAAGCTTTGCAATTTTCATATTTGTGTTTTTTGATGGATGACAAAAATATTCGATTTTTCATGAACCGGCCTTTCCCGTTATCGCGGCAAGGGCCTCGCGGTAATTGTCTCCAACGGGTATTTCCATATCGCCTATAAACACGCTGTTCTTTCTTATTGCGGTGATAAAGGCAATGGCCACTATATAGGATTTCTGCACTCTGATGAATTTGGATGGCGGTAGCTGCTCCTCGATGGTCTTCATGCTCATGCGAGTGATTACCGGCTTGGGGTTGCTCCGCAGGTGTATCTTGATATAATCTTTCAATCCTTCTATCCACACTATATCTGTGAGAACCACTTTTATCAGGCTGTAGTCTGCATTCACAAACAGGTAATCGGGTAAGGGCTCATTGCCAGTTTCTTTGCTCCTTTTTTTGAGTTGATGGAGTTCCCAGGCTTTATTGCAGGCTTTCATAAAACGGTCGAAGGATACGGGTTTCAGGAGATAGTCCACTACATCCAGGTTAAAACCTTCCAGCGCGTATTTTTCATAGGCGGTTATCAGGATGAACATGGGTTTTTGCGACATGCTTTGAATGAATTGCAGGCCCGTGAGTCCCGGCATTTGTATGTCAAGGAACACCAGGTCAATTTGTTTTTCCTGCATCACACGAATGGCTTCCATGGGATTGCGGCAACTGCCTTCCAGTTTCAGGTAGGGTATTTTGCTGATATTATCTTCAAGCAATTCCAATGCCAGAGGCTCGTCATCAACAGCAATACAATGTAGCATCAATGGAGTGATATTTGAAGCGATACCAGGAACCAGTCATCTTTTTTGGTGATCAGAAGACTGTGAAGGCCGCCATATAATAAATTTAATCTCCTTTTTACATTTGTCAAACCAATACCCGAAGTCTTGTCTTTGATTTCTTCCGAAACGGCATTGAATTTATTGCGAACTACAAATTGCAATACGGGGCTTTTGGTTCTCAATTCGATGTCGATCCTGGCGTCTTCGATCATGCCCGTGCCGTGCTTGAATGCGTTTTCCACGAAGGGTATCAGCAACATGGGTTCAATCTTGTATTGATTTTCTGCCACTTCCAGGGATACATTCACCTTCACATTATTACCGAAACGCTGCTGTTGAAGGTCGATATAGCTTTGAAGGTATTCTATTTCCTTTTCAAGCGGCACCGTTTTTTCATCTGCTTCGTACAGCATATATCGCATCAGGGCAGACAGTTTAATCAGGGAGGGTTCCAGTTGTTCGGATTGTTTCCGGGCCAGCGCCACCATGTTGTTGAGCACGTTGAACATGAAATGCGGGCTCACCTGTGATCTCAGTAAGGACAATTCCGTTTTAAGGTTTTCATTCTCTTTCTCCTTTAAAATACCGTCGGCTTTAATCTTATCCCTGATCATTTGGTAAGCCGTGCTGCAGGCCGCGAAAAAGAGGAATGTGAAGATGGTAAATAATATGGAATTTCTCCATCTGAATTCCGTATGAACTATGAATAATTTGAAATAAAGCCATCCGAATGAAACCAGGCAAAGCAGCGCCAGAAAAAGCATGCCGGAGAGCCGCCAGTATTTTCTCCTGTAAAGGAGTCGGGGGATCAGTAAATGGGCATTGAGATAAAAAAAGCCGATCCACAGGATTGCATTGGAAAAATAGAGGATGGTGAATGCTTTTTGATCGGGATTGGGGGCAGGCGTTTTGTTATTTTCATAAACGGGACGCAATAAGAATGGGAGCGAAAAAAGCAATATCCAGGCAGCGGCATGCAGCATTACTGTTACCCATTTCACCGAATACCAGGATTGTTTCATCCTGCCAAAATAACAACTTAATCACAGAATAAGCGTTTCCCGGCAGGAGTTGCGACGAAACCCGATTTTTCGGCTACCAAAGCCGGACGCAGGAAGCCATTTGCCTGGGGGAGGGCATCCCTGATCCTGCACGGGTGAGTTATATCTGAAAAAACCATCTCCGAAAGTTCTTGCCAGGCTGCCCGGGTGCCTGAGTGCTGGTTGAATATCCCGATTGCAATGAGCTCCATTGCAATGAGCTCCCGGCAAAATTTCGCTTACCCACGCAGGGCAGGGAACTCAAATGAGAAATTTGTCAGGGTTGGGAATAAAATTCAGGAAAGACTGGAAATTGGCTTTATATTTTCGCTTATCCAGCCGGTAATAAAATGCGCCTTTTTTGGAATTGAGTTTATCTTTTTCCTTTTGTTTGATCAGCAGGCCGGTGGACAGCACTTTCCGGCTGAAATTCCGGTTGTCGAATGTATTGTCATAAATGGCTTCATAGAGACTCTGCAGCTGGGGTATGGTGAATTTGGAGGGAAGCAGTTCGAACAATATTGGATGGAGGGCGGCTTTATACCTCAATTGCTTCTGGGCAAGTTCTACCATTTCATTGTGGTCGAAAATCAGCCTGGGACGGTCTTTCAACAGAACCCATTCGGCATGGTAATCTTCACTCAACTGTTTTTCGTATTTGTGGATATCAATCAGGGCGAAATAGGCAATCGATATGGTTCTCTCCACCGGATCCCGGTCTGGATCACTGAAGGTTCTCAATTGCTCCATGTAAACTCCCTGCAGGCCTGTAAGTTTTTGCAGGATCCTGTTGGCAGCCTGTCTCAGATTTTCCCTTGGTTGCACAAAACCTCCCATCAGGCTCCATTTGCCACTTTCGGGTTCGAGCCCCCGCTTTACCAACAGTAATTTTATATCATGACCGTCGAATCCGAAAATGATGCAGTCAACTGCAACGAGTATCCTGGTCTGCTTGGAGTAACGCGTCATTTTCACAAATGGAGTGTAGCTTCTTACTTGTTAAGCTCAACAGCTTCCGCTATCTCACTGGTAAGATTACGGCATGAATTTAGGGGTTTTTGGTATAAAATAAGAAGTCACTGGAATATTTTTGAAACAAACGTAATTTTGACGGTTTAAAAATTATTGAGCATGTTGATGAATCGCGCAAGGGCCTTTATTTTTGATTTGAACGGCACCATGATTGATGATATGACATTTCATGTGAAGGCCTGGTACCACATACTGAATGAAGATCTGGGCGCGAGCCTCAGTGTAGAGCAAGTTAAAATACAGATGTACGGGAAGAACACGGAAGTGCTGGAGCGGATATTCGGTAAAGACCATTTTACTCTCGAAGAAGCCGAAAAGATTTCATTGGAAAAAGAAAGAAGATATCAAGAGGCTTTCAGACCTTATCTGAAACTGATTGAGGGCCTTCCTGATTTCCTGGAGGCTGCAAGTAAGAAAAGGATTCCCATGGCCCTTGGTTCGGCGGCAATTCCAATCAATATTGACTTTGTTCTGGACAATCTGGGATTACGCCATTATTTTTCGGCTATTGTCAGCGCGGATGATGTGATTCATAGTAAGCCCGATCCTGAAACTTATCTGAAGGCGGCGTCACGCCTGGGTAAATCACCCGGCGATTGCCTGGTTTTTGAAGACGCGCCAAAAGGTGTTGAGTCTGCCGAACGGGCGGGTATGCAATCTGTGGTATTGACTACCATGCACGCGAAGGAAGAATTCAGGCAGTACTCCCACATTGTTGCTTTCATAAAAGATTACAGGGATCCTTACCTGCAGCAGCTTTTATAGCGGGCGAAGAATATCGGCAAAGCGGCAAATGCAAATGGGTCATGCGCTCAGGGCATTCGATTATTATAGGGATGCTTAATGTTCTCTCAGCTCAAGGCTGCCAATGGCAGGGATCAGAAGTAAAACTGATAATATATTTCATTCCAGCGAAGCTCATTCTTGAAATGCTGAAGATTTGTGTGTTTACCAATCAGCACGCATTCAATACCCGCCATTTCGGCAAAATCCTGTAGATGTTCCGCGGTGAGATTCTGGCTGAAGCAGGTATGGTGGGCTCCTCCGGCCAGTATCCAGGCGGCGCATCCTGTTTTCATATCCGGTAATGGCTTCCACAAGACCCTTGCCACGGGAAGTTTGGGCAGCTCATGCTGCGGGCTAACAGCCTGAACCTGGTTCAGCAGCAAGCGGAATCTGTTCCCCATATCAATCATGGAAGCGTTGAGAGCCGGGCCGGCCGGCGCACTAAAGATCAGCCTTACCGGATCGGCCTTGCCTCCAATGCCCAGGGGATGAATCTCACAACTGGGCTGACCCATCGCGATGGATTCGCAGATCTCAAGCATATGAGAGCCCAGCACCATGGAATTCTCCGGCTCAAAATGATAAGTATAATCTTCCATGAAGGAATTTCCTCCAGGCAATCCCGTTGCCATTACTTTCATGGCACGCACGAGGGCAGCGGTTTTCCAGTCTCCTTCCGCCGCGAATCCATAGCCTTTGGCCATCAGCCTTTGAGCGGCTATACCTGGCAGTTGTACCAGGCCATGAAGGTCTTCGAATGTATCCGTGAAACCCTTGTATTTGCCGGCTTCCAGGAATCTTTCCAATCCAAGCTCTATTCGGGCGGCGTCTCTAAGGGACTGATGCCTGCTCTTGCCTTTCCGCAGTGAATCAGAAATTTGATATTGCTCTTCGTATTGCTTGCAAAGCCGGTCCACCATGTCTTCACTAACGGATCCAATTTCCTGTACCAGGTCCCCGACTCCATGTGTATTCACAGAATAACCGAATTTCAATTCTGCTTCCACCTTATCTCCCTCGGTCACGGCCACCCAACGCATATTGTCGCCAAACCTTACAAATCTCGCGCCCTGCCAGTCATGCCAGGCCGCGGCGGCCCTGCTCCAAATATGGATCTCCTCTAAAACCTCAGGATCCTGCCAATGGCCCACCACCACTTTCCTGTTAAGACGCATGCGACTGACCATGAAACCAAACTCACGGTCACCATGAGCCGATTGATTCAGATTCATGAAGTCCATATCAATTTCGCTCCAGGGTATATCCCGGTTGAACTGTGTATGCAAATGGAGCATGGGTTTGTGCAGTATTTTTAAGCCCCCGATCCACATTTTGGCTGGCGAAAAAGTGTGCATCCACGCGATGACTCCGATGCAGTTTTCCCTGCGGTTGGCCTCCGCGCAAACCTTTTGTATCTCCTCCGGGGTAGTGAGTATTGGTTGGTACACGATGGTTACCGGAACGGATGGGGAATGGTTCAATGATTCCACGATGGCCTGCGAATGCGCCGCCACGGTTTTTAAAGTGGCCTCACCATACAAGTGCTGGCTTCCCGTCAGAAACCAAATTTCCAATGATTTTAAATTCATACAGTCGATTCAATTTTTTTGGTTTCAATACCTGAATGAACAGGCAGCTCATTGCTGGCCATAATAAGAATCAGGTCCATGCTTGCGTTCAAAATGTTTTCGGATCAGGGTTTCTTTTAAACGGGCACTGTCGGGCCGGATTTGCTCAGTAAGGAAAGCCATCCTGGCGATGGTTTCCAATACCGCGCTATTGTAAACCGCCCGCCCGGCATTTTTGCCCCAGGTAAAAGGCGCGTGATTTCCTACCAGTATCATTTCAACCTCCTCATAACTCAATTTTTTTTCATCCAGGCAATGGATGATCTGGAAACCTGTTTCATATTCATATTGACCCCTGATCATTTCATCGGGCATGGGTGGCGCGCAGGGAATATCAACGGTTATATGGTCGGCATGGGTTGTGCCATAAATCGGGATGCTTCTTTGCGACTGCGCCCATGCTGTAGCGTAAGTTGAATGTGTGTGGCAAATGCCCCCGATCTTTTCCCAGCGCCGGTACAGGACCGCGTGCGTGGGAGTATCTGAAGATGGCCGCAGAGTTCCTTCCACGGTTTTCCCTTCAAAATCCACGACCACCATTTTTCCATGGGATAATTCATCATAGGGCATTCCACTGGGTTTGATGGCGAAAACGCCCAGATTCCTGTCGGCCGCACTCGCATTCCCAAAAGTGAATACTACGAGCCCCAGCGATGGTAACCGCATGTTGGCCTGGTAGGCTTCCTCCCGGATATGTTCGTATTTTTTTGAGGTCATGGATACCTGAACGGGGATTTATTGAAAACTGATTTGCAATACTGACATGGGCGGCATATTGATTAGAATATCCTGGCCCTTTCTGCTGTAATCGTTAAACACAGCAGGCTTTATTTTATCGGGTTCTTCGAAACTGTTAATATCGGTGAATTTCCCTGAACTCAGTACGATGGCCCCGGCTTTTTTCCAGGCGAATCCTGGCAGGGAGGCGTTGACCGGGATTTTTTTCCTTGGGTGGAGATTCACGATGGTCATGTGGACCAACCCATTCCTGTCTTTGGAAGCCGAAACATTAATGGCCTGTATGCTGTCATTTCCCAGTGTATACGACGGCCCTGAAAACTGCACAGGCAGCCATGCCGCATCCTGGTGCACCTTAAAGAGGTCGAACACATAATAGGTGGGCGTGAGCAGCATTTTTTCCTTATTGGTGAGGATGAGCGACTGCAATACGTTTACGGTCTGCGCCAGGTTGGCCATCTTCACGCGGTCTGCATGGTTGTTAAAAATATTCAATGTACTCGCGGCGATGAGTGCATCGCGCAGGCTATTCTGCTGATAGAGGAAGGCAGGATTTGTGCCGGGTTCAACATCTGTCCAGATGCCCCATTCATCCACCACCAGCGCAACTTTTTTCGCGGGGTCGTAGTGATCCATGATGGCGCTGTGCTTTCTGATAAGATCTTCTATATGCAGGCATTTTTTGAGCCCCGTGAAGTATTCTTTTTCATTGAATGCTGTTGCCGATCCTTTGCTTTGCCAGGTTCCCACCACTGTATAATAATGCATGGAAATGCCCCACATTTGATGGGTAGGAATATTTTTCATGCAGACTTCAGTCCAGTTATAGTCTTCTCCATTGGAGCCGCTCGCGATTTTTTTCAGCGGTGCGCCTGGAAAATCCTTACAGAAGCTGGCATAGCGCTTATACTGGTCGGAATAGAATTCCGGCGTCATTTCTCCGCCGCATCCCCAGCTTTCATTGCCCACGCCCCAATAGGAGACTTTCCAGGGCTGGTCTCTTCCGTTTTTTCTTCTCGCGTCTGCCAGTGTGCTTTGCCCGCTGAAATTCAGGTATTCGATCCAGTTAGCCATTTCTTCCGGAGTGCCCGAACCCACATTGCCCGCTATATAGGGTTCGCAATGCAGGAGGGAACACAGTTCCAGGAACTCATGCGTGCCGAAGCTGTTGTCTTCCTTTACCATGCCCCAGGTAGTATTGATCCTGGTGGGGCGCTGGCCTCTTGGGCCAATGCCGTCACTCCAATGGTAGGTATCCGCGAAACAACCTCCCGGCCAGCGAAGCAGGGGAATATTTATTTTTTTCAGCGCCTCTACAACGTCAAGGCGTATGCGATCTTTTTTGGGAACCTGCATGCTATCACTCACCCAGAATCCATCATAGATGCAGCGGCCCAGGTGTTCCGCGAATTGGCCGTAGATATTCTTACTTATCACACGGGTGGGATCGGGTGGGCCTACGGTCAATTGAACGGCGGCCTGGCCTCTCGCGGTGTGAAATAAACCCAATATGGGTAACAGCAATAGGAATCTGAATGGTTTCATGGCAATACCGATACTATTTTAGTGGTAAAAATTGATGTTCTTTTCGATGAATCCGCCCCATTTTTTATAGCTTTCATATCTCCTGCCATATATACCGGACCTGGGCGCATCCGGATAATAAGTATAGTCGAATCCACTGCCCATGGCGTTCATGGCATCTTCTACACGGGGAAATATGCCGGCGGCCGAGGCAGCGAACATGGCCGCGCCGAGTGCGCATGTTTGCTCGGAGCGATGGATGCGGATAGGCATATTCAGGATATCGGCCATCATTTGCATGATGAAAGGCGATTTTCTTGCCACGCCTCCCAGGCCTATGAGTCCCTTAACCTGCACGCCCTGCTCCAGGAATCTTTCCACAATGGCTCTGGCTCCGAAGCAGGTTGATTCCACGATGGCGCGGAAGATCCTGGGGGCATCCGATCCCAGGGTGAGTGCCCCAATGGCCGCCTTGAGCATTTGATTGGCATCTGGTGTGCGTCGGCCATTCAACCAGTCAACGGCTATTTCCATTTCCAATTCGGGTGCAAGAGCAGCGGCGCGGTCGCTGAGTTCATTTATGATCTTAACGGTTGTTTCTTTCAATAGTGCATCTGTAATTGTTGGATCCGCAAGCTTCGAATGGACCATTATTTGCTTCATAGGCCATGCGAGCAGGTTACTGAACCACGCATATGAATCGCCAAAAGCGGATTGGCCCGCTTCCATCCCCAACATGCCCGGGATAACGGAACCGGGTACCTGCCCGCAAATTCCCCTGATCAGTCTGCCTTCCATTTCCTGCTCTGGGGCTACCAGCATATCGCAGGTGGAAGTACCCATCACTTTACTGAGATGATAGGGTTCTATTTGTCCGCCTCCGGCCCCCATGTGTGCGTCCCAAGCGCCAATGCCCACTATGGTATCAGTTGACAAGCCAAGGCGAGTGGCCCAGGCATTACTGAGTAGGCCCGCGGCCTGATCGGCAGTATAGGTTTTGGTGAATAATCTGTTTCTGAAGTTCCGGAGGAGCGGGTCGAGAGAGGAAAAGAATGAATCCGGTGGCAGTCCTCCGAATTCTTTCGCCCATAAGGCCTTGTGGCCGGCGCTGCATACCCCGCGTTTCATTTCAGCCACAAGGTTTCCACCCGTTAGCAGGAATGGTATCCAGTCGCAGTGTTCTACCCATGAATAGCAGGCCTTGCGCACGGCGCTGTCTATTCTGAAAATATGCAGTAGTTTGGCCCAGAACCATTCGGAGGAATAAATGCCGCCTACGTATTGCAGGTAATTGGTTTCAAATTTTGTTGCATGCTCATTTATTTCCGTCGCTTCCTTAACGGAGCTATGGTCCTTCCAGAGAACGAACATGGCATTCGGATTTTTTTCAAATTCAGGCAGCAGGGACAGCGGTGTACCTTCTTCGTTTACGGCAACCGGTGTGGATCCGGTTGTGTCAACTGAAAGTCCCCTGATATGCGGCGCGATTTCCGGGCCCGCCTGGCGAATGCAGTCCTTCACTGTAAATTCCAGTCCCTCTATATAGTCGAGTGGATGCTGGCGGAACACGTTTAACGCAGCATTGCAGTATAATCCATCTCTCCATCTCGGGTATTGAAAAACGGATGCAGCCAGTTCATGGCCGTTGGCGGTGTTGACAATTACAGAACGTACGGAATCCGTACCAAAATCAACTCCAATAACATAATCGTTCCGGCTCATAGATTATTTAATCGTGTCAAATGTACACTTACATATGGTTTGCAGAAAATTAATTTGGCCAGGCCTGACATGGGGCGTAATTGAATGGGTTTATGGAGCCAATCCCGGTATTTATTCCTGTAATTGCCGGTAAACCCTCAATGAGCCTGCCCGGGAGGGGAGGGATCATTTAATTGTCAGTTGTACGATTAATTTGTCAGGAACTGTTTTTAAATGAAGATGCAGCATTAGGAGGGCATGGATTGTCTGGCAGATCTAAACATGTTAGGGAAACTTTTTTTTTATATTTTTAAATGTTCGGTTGACAATTTAAAAAAAATTTCTTTCCTTTAACCCGTTAATGGTCAAATTGCCTGTATGAACCTATATAATCGGAAAGACTGTATCCGTTTTCCCCGGATTTACCCGTGGAGCTTCCCACCTTGGAAGCCATTGGCTTTGTTTTCATTTTCTTCCCCTTTTCCTTCATATAGTAGTTCCAGGCTTTCCGGCTGCGATCTTTTTCCATTCAGAACGAAGGATCGTATCCAAATGTTTCAGTCAGTACCCTAAATTCCCTTGCAGTATGCTGGCAAAAAGAAAGGTCACAGGATGCTAATATTATGCAAAGAATTGTAAACGATTGCATTAAAATTGAGCCTGAAAATAACTATAACCGACATTGCTAAATCGCTGGGCATCACACCGGCAACCGTGTCCCGTGCCCTGAATGATCATCCGGGTATCAGTGAACGAACAAAGAGACTGGTACAGCAGGAGGCCTCACGCCTTCACTATAACCGAAATAAAATCGCATCCTCGCTACGCTCAGGCAAAACGCAGGTTATAGGCGTTATCATTCCGAGCGCCGAAATCAATTTCTTTGGATCTGTAGTATATGGAATTGAAAGCATGGCCAATTTGAGTGGCTATAATGTATTACTCTATCAATCCAATGAATCCCGCGATTCTGAAGTGAAAGGACTGGATACTTTTTTGGGTGCAAGGGTTGATGGCATCATAGTCTCCATCGCGAAAAACACACTTGATTATTCCCATTTCATCAACGTAAAAAAGAAGGGAGTTCCACTCGTATTCTTCGACCGGGCCAACGACGATCTGGGTATCCCTTCGGTTGTGGTGGATGATTATAAAGGCGCCTTCTACGCCACCGAACATTTGATCAGGCAGGGGTACAGGCGAATCGCGCACGTTAGTGGTCCCCAGCATATCAAAATCTTTAATGACCGGCTCAAAGGTTATATGGGCGCTATTCAGGCCAATAAGATGAAAGTTGATTTTGACCTGATTTACGGAGGTAATGTGTCCATCGAATCGGGTAAGGAATCTGCCGGGTATTTTCTTTCCATGCAGCATCCTCCTGATGCGGTATTTGCCGTGGAAGATTTTACGGCCCTGGGCCTCATCAAGGAGCTCAAAGACAATCAGGTGAAAATTCCCGACGAGATGGGGGTCATCGGCTTCGCCAACGAATTGTTTGGTAAACACATCACTCCCAGTTTATCAACCGTGGATCAGCAAACGGTATTGATGGGAAAAGAAGCATTCAATTTATTGATGGAGTCTATCAGGAACCGGGATGAGAAGGAAACCAAACCCAGGAAAATTGTCTTGGAGCCCATTCCTATTTACCGTGACTCTTCGGTGAGGAAGCCGGAGCCTAAACGGAAAAAAGCAGGCAGGTCCGGGAAAACACTGGTTTGATTTTTTAAGTGAAAACTGTGCAAACGATTACATGAAAACATATATACCAATGACAATTTGACTTTTTCATTCTAAAACCAAAAACTGCAGTATGAAGAAAATTAAAGCCACCCGGAGCTGCTTGCCGCGCCCGGGTAAATCAGTCACGAAGCGCCTCCATGCAGCCAGATACTCATGGATGCTGATGTTTGTCATTTTCGAGGTGATGGCATCAGTGGCATTGGCGCAAACCAAGACCATCACAGGCGTTGTACGAAACGCCCGAAGCGAACCTCTTCCAGGCGTGAGTGTAACGGTAAAGGGCACCAGTACCGGCACCAGCACCACCAATGACGGCAGATTTTCCATTTCAGTGCCAAATGCGAATGCAACCCTCGTATTTTCCTATGTTGGATTTGCCGACCAGGAATTTGCGCTAAGGGGACGCGGCACCGTGGATATTCAAATGGAGGAAGAGGAAGCCCGCAAATTGAATGAAGTGGTTGTGGTAGGTTATGGCACACAAAGGAAAGCCACCAATACCGGCTCCGTGAGTTCAATCAGGGGTAAGGAAATTGTACAGTCACCCGCAACCAACGTGAGCAATAGCCTGGTGGGCCGTTTGCCCGGATTGGTAGCCATTCAGCCGAGTGGCGAGCCGGGATATGACGGATCCACACTGCGCATTCGCGGCGCCAATACCCTGAATGATAATTCAGTGCTGGTGGTGATAGACGGCGTGGCAGGAAGAAGCCTCGAAAGGATTGACCCCAACAGTATTGAAACGGTCACCATCCTCAAAGACGCGTCCGCAGCCATCTACGGATCGCAGGCGGCCAATGGTGTTATATTAATTACCACCAAACGCGGTAGGATTGGGAAACCGGAAATCAGCGTTAATCTCAGTGGAGGATACACGCAGCCTACCAGGTTACCCAAGATGGCCGATGCTGCAACCTATGCCACGATGATGAACGAGATAGCTGAATACCGCGGAACGGCTTCTATCTATTCACCCGACGATATCCAGAAATTCAAAGACGGATCTGATCCCTGGAAACATCCGAATACGGATTGGTTCCGGGAAACATTGAAGCCAAGGTCGGCACAAAATTCCGGGAATATCACCATCTCCGGCGGTGCTGAAGCATTGAGATATTTTGTTTCTCTCGGTGCCAAGACCCAGGAAGGAGATTATTATCACAGCGCCACGAGGTATAATCAGTATGATTTCAGAAGTAATCTCGATGGCAAGATCAGCAAGAATATAAATATCGCCTTTGATATCGCGGGCCGCATGGAAGACAGGAATTTCCCTACCCGCGGCGCAGGAGCGATCTTCCGCATGGTTCAAAGGGGAAAACCCACATTACCTGCCTACTGGCCCAACGGAATGCCCGGTCCCGACATAGAATACGGCGACAATCCTGTGGTGGTCAGCACGGATGCTACCGGATATGACAAAGACAAAAATTATGTACTTAACAGCAATCTGAAACTCAATATCAATATCCCCTGGGTTAAGGGTTTATCCCTTTCAGGTAATGCTGCCATTGACAAGGGATTGGATTTCCGTAAGACCTGGTACACGCCCTGGTACCTCTACACATGGGACTATACCACTTTGGACGCGAACGGACAACCGGACCTTGTAAAAGGAAAAAGGGGATATGATGATGCACGTCTCAATCAATATAGCAGTGATGCGCTCACTACAACGCTGTATGGCCTGGTGAATTATGAAACCAAGATCGCCCAGGATCATAGCGTGAAAGCATTGTTTGGGGTAGAAACCAGGAGAGGCGATGGAGAATATTTCAGCGCATTCAGAAGGTATTTTGTTTCCTCGACCATTGACCAATTATTTGCCGGAGGCAGCGCGGAAAAAGACAACTTCGGATCTGGATTTATCAGCAGGAGGATGAGTTATTTCGGAAGGGTGAATTACGCTTTCCAGGACAAATACCTCGCAGAATTCGTATGGCGTGACGACGGTTCTTACATATTCCCTGAAAACAAGAGGTTCGGATTCTTCCCCGGCATTTCAGCTGGTTGGAGGATTTCCGAGGAAAATTTCTGGAAAAATTCAGTCAAATTCATTGACAATTTCAAGATCCGCGGCTCATGGGGACGAACAGGTAATGACAGGATCGATGAATGGCAATACCTGGCCACCTATTCTTATGGTAATCCAAGTTTTGTAGGTGATCCATACCTTCCTTTCGTAACCAATGGTTCCATTGAGAATCAAACTCTGTATGAAGTAGTACTTCCCAACCCTAACGCTACCTGGGAAATAGCGGATCAGTTCAATATTGGCTTTGATGCAACTTTGCTGGATGGGAAACTTACAGCGGAGGCTGACTATTTCAATTACAAAAGGTCGCAGATTCTCTGGCCAAGAAACGCTTCAGTTCCACTGTCCGGAGGCTTAATTTTACCGTACGAAAATATTGGAAAGGTTGGGAATAAGGGCTTCGACTTTATAGTTACTTACCGTGATCATGCGGGAGAATTCAACTATTCTGTATCACTGAATGGGGGACACCAGAAGAACAAGATACTATTCTGGGATGAATCTCCTGGCCGTCCCGATTACCAGAAATCCACAGGGCACCCCATACCAATTGATCCCAAGAATCCTGATGGAAACCTGTATTATGTAGCGATGGGCGTGTTCAAGACCGATGCTGACGTTGCCAAATACGCTCATATTGATGGAGCCCGCGCGGGAGACGTTATTTTCAAAGATGTGAATGAAGACGGCAAAATTACGGGAGACGACAGGGTTAGAAATTATAAGAATAATATCCCCACTCTCACCGGAGGGATCAATATTAACCTTTCTTACAAGGGATTCGACCTGGCCATTTTAGTGCAGGGAGCCACAGGAGCCGTGAACTATATCAGCACTGAATCAGGCGAAATAGGGAACTATCTCCAAAGCTTCGCCGATGGCAGATGGACGACCGCCGAGCCTAATGATTCCAAACCCAGAACCTTCAACCGCACTAATGAATATTGGGTTGGACTGGGCAACACCTATTGGTTGAGGAAAACCGATTACGTGAGGCTCAAGAATCTACAACTGGGTTATTCCCTGCCTGCCAGTATCAACAGGCGCCTTGGCATTCAAACGCTCCGTTTCTACGTAAGCGGCTACAACCTGCTTACCTACAGCCCGGATTATAAGGACTTTGATCCGGAAGCATCTGCAGGTAGCGGACAGAGTTATCCATTGCAACGTGTTGTTACCGGAGGTCTAACCTTAACTTTCTAAAAATAGCGATATGAAAAAAATATTATATTCTCTGCTGGTGGCCACACTCTTATCCGGAGTGAGCTCCTGCAATAAGGACCAACTGAATGTCTCGCCGGTTGACAAATTTTCCGATGCTTCGGTATGGGAAGACCCGGCATTGATCCAGACATTCATCAACAATATTTACACGGGTGTACCACATGGATTCAGCAATATCATTTTAGGAGCCGTAGTGGACGAAGGAATGTATAACGCGGATTTTGGCACAAGTAATATCACCAGGAGCCTGATGACGCCAAGCGATCTCTCCGTTTTTGACGCAGACTATTGGTGTGGAAACAGGCTGCGTTTGATGAATTGGAAAAATATTTACAAGTTTATTAGGGCCTGCAATGTGTTCTTCGACAGGATTGACAAGGCACCGGTAGACGATGCCACCAAGACCAAGATGAAGGGTGAGGTACATTTTCTGAGGGCCTATTTATATCATAACCTGGTTGCGATGTATGGAGGAGTTCCCATCATAACCAAGGCCTATGGCCTGGCTGACGACTTCCTTGTGCCCCGCGACTCCTATGAGAATTGCATCAGTTTCATTGTAGATGAATGTGACCAGGCTGCTGCCGCATTACCTGTAACCCAGGATGGGAACGATAAGGGAAGAGCTACAAAGGGCGCGGCACTTGCACTCAAGGCCAGGGTACTGTTATATGCGGCCAGTGATTTTTACAATAGCAATGCTTCATGGGCAGGCGGTTTTTCAAACCCCGAATTGGTAGGCTATGTTGGAGGAGACAGAACCTCACGCTGGCAGGCCGCCAGAGACGCCGCAAAGGCAGTGATTGATCTGGGAGCTTACAGTCTATACAAACCCGATCCTCTGGACCAGGTAGAAGCTCAAAAGAATTACTCCGATATCTTCCTCCAGATGGAAACCACCGAAGACATTTTTGTGAGGTATTTTACCGTGAAAGTTGACGAGAACTGGCACGGCTATAATCCCGGCCTCTATCACAATCCCAATGGCTATCATGGATGGGGAAGCACCACACCCATTGGCCAGATGGTTGATTCCTACGAAATGAATGACGGCACCCCCTTCAGTTGGAGCAATCCAGCCCAGGCTGCCGATCCTTACAGCAATCGCGATCCCCGTTTTTATTCCAGTATCAACTATGAAGGCGCCAAATGGAGAACCCGCCCCACAGACGTAATTGCCAGAGATCCCGTAGGAGTTATTCAAACCGGCTTCTGGGAAAAATGGAATGGCAGTGGTATCGATTTGATACCGGGGCTGGATACCCGAAAAAGCCCGATCGAGGATTGGAATGGCACTTATACCGGTTATTTTCTTCGCAAATTCATTGACCCCACTTTGGACGCGCAATTTACCAAGCAAACACAACCCTGGCGTTTCATCAGGTTTACCGAAGTGGTCATGAATTATGTTGAGGCATGCATTGAACTGGGTCAGGAGGGAGAAGCCAAATTATGGCTCAATAAGATCCGTCACAGGGCAGGCATGCCAGATATTACCGAAAGCGGCGCAGCCCTGAGAGATCGCTACCGTCAGGAAAGAAAGGTGGAGCTGGCTTTCGAAGACCAACGCTATTTTGATGTACGCCGTTGGATGATCGCCGACCAGGCCTATACAAATGCAAAGGGAGTGGAGCCAAGATACAAAATGCTCCCCGATCACAGCACTTCGGCCACGCCCACTTATACGATCATCGATGCCCAGGAAAGAGCATGGAATCCCAGGTTTTATCTGCTGCCTATTCAGTTGGATGAAATGAACAGGAACAACAAGCTCATACAAAATCCGCTCTATTGATTTTCATTGTCATAAACAAATGAGAGGAACCCGATTCAGCCGTCCAATTGGGCGGCTGAATTTTTTTGATTCAATTCCGCTCATTTTATTTGGGAGGTAAATTCCAACCCTGAATTTGTAACCTTAAATATTGGTATCTTTTCAGTGATTTTTTAAACCTTAAATGATCGCTCCGATATGAAAAAGACAGTAGCCAGTTTCCTCATTTCTTCAATCATTCTTATTATGAGTTGCCAAAATGGGAACCAATCCACAACGCCCGCTTCTGCACCCGATTCAACACAAAAAGAAATTTCATTACTGCCCAACCGGAGTGATTTCCGTGACTCGCTGGATGGTAAGGCCACAGATTTGTTTTTCCTCCGGAATCAGCACGGAATGCAGGCTGCCATCACTAATTATGGCGCAAGATTGATAGCACTGACGGTGCCTGACAGCAATGGGAAATTCAAGGACGTAATTGTAGGCTCCGACAAGATGAGCGAATTCAAACAGGGCAAGGAAGCCTTTTTCGGCGCCATAGTGGGGCGATATGCGAACCGCATTGCCAAAGGCAAATTCAAACTGGATGGAGTAGTATATAACCTGGCTATCAACAATGCACCCAACCACCTCCATGGAGGAATCAAAGGCTTCGGTTCCGTGGTATGGACTCCGGGAGCCGCGACTGATTCCAGCCTGGTGCTGACTTATTTTTCGAAAGATATGGAAGAAGGTTATCCGGGTAATCTGAATGTAAAAGTTACCTATACATTGAAGGATGATAATTCTTTGCAGATAGACTACGAGGCCACAACCGACAAGAAAACCGTGGTCAATCTCACCAACCATTCTTATTTCAACCTGAATGGTCAGGGCAGCGGCAGCATTCTCAACCACCTGCTCATGATCAACGCTGATCACTACACGCCGGTGGATTCAACGCTCATTCCCAATGGCAAAATTGAATTAGTATCGGGCACTCCTTTTGATTTCAGAAAGCCAGCGGCCATCGGTTCCAGGATCAATGAAGACCATATCCAGCTTAAATACGGCAAGGGATACGACCAGAATTTTGTGCTGAATCCAGGCAAGACTGCCGCGCTGAATTTAGCAGCGCAAGCCACCGGCGATCAATCCGGAATTGTGATGGAAATATTCACAAAAGAACCAGGCGTACAATTCTACACGGGTAATTTCATGGCGGGTGCCAATACGGTTAAATCAGGAAAGAAAGACGAATACAGGACCGCTTTTTGCCTGGAAACACAACATTTCCCTGATTCGCCGAATCAACCATCGTTTCCCTCTACCGTGTTGGAGCCGGGAAAGACTTACCAGACCAGCACGGTTTACAAATTTTCGGTGAAGCATTAGTGGTGCCATTGGAAAATCGTTAGTGGCAGGAGCCATCTTTTGCCGTCAGATCATTTTTATATTAACAACATGAAATTCTATTTAACTCTTATATTAATTCTCCTTATTATGGGCGGCTTTCAACCTTCGGGAACCATCCCCGCTACCCTGGTTTTAGACGCCAGGGCCAAATTGGGAGAAGGGTCCATTTGGCAGCCTTTGGAAAATAAATTATACTGGGTGGATATAGAAGGCATGGCCCTTCATATCTATGACCCTCTTACCAAAAAAGATATTCATTTCAATACGGGATCGAGAACCAGCACGGTGGTGCCACTGAAGAATGGCGGAGTGCTTATTGCCATGCAAAACGGTATCCACAAGATTGATTGCAAAACGGGCAAGCTGACTTTAGTCTGCAATCCCCTCTCAGATCACAATATCCGGTTCAATGATGGGAAATGCGATCCCTCTGGAAGATTTTGGGTGGGTACCATGGACCTTTCCTTCAGAAAAGGGGCGGCCGTTCTATACCGGATGGACTACGACAAAAGCATTAAGCAGGTATTGGACAGCGTTACCATATCTAATGGCATAGTGTGGACTGCCGACAGAAAGACCATGTATTATATTGACACACCCACAGGAACCGTGGAAGCATTTGACTACAACGATGCATCCGGCACTATCAGCAACAGGCGCGTCGCGATCAGAGTGCCGCAGGGGATGGGCTCTCCAGACGGGATGACCATTGACCGCCATGGAAATTTATGGGTGGCGCTCTGGGGCGGAGGCGCCGTGGCCTGTTTTGATCCCTTAACAGGTGAACTCCTGAAAAAGGTTATCGTGCCGGCTCCCAACACTTCATCCTGCGCCTTTGGCGGAAAAAACCTGGACGTACTTTATATAACCACCGCCAGGGAAGGATTGAATGCAGAAGAACTAAAGAAATATCCGCTGAGCGGCGGGCTGTTTTCAGCGAAAACGGGTGTGAGAGGCGTTCCTGCATTTTTTTACAAGGGGCAATTGTGAATTAAAATAATGTCTTTCTGCTTTTTTCTTTGACCGGGTCATCCGGAATTATACGCATCAATTGAATTATATGAGGCATTTTCTTCTGGTAGCCGGTTGCTGTATTGCTCTTCTAAGCACGGATCCGGTTGTCGCGCAGTCTAAGATTGATAAAAGCAAAATGAGCTTTCTTGTAAGCTGCGAGCAGGCCGCATCTCATTATTTTCATGTTGAATTTCAATGTGCGGGTATCAGGAAAGATTCTTTCGATCTGAAAATGCCAGCATGGATGCCGGGTTATTATCAGATCATGGACTACGCAAAAAACCTGGAAGGATTTAGCGCAGAGGACCAGGAGGGGAAGTCTTTAAAATGGATACAGGTTGCTAAGAATTCATGGCGGGTGTACAGTAAGAAAACTCCCTTCGTAAAGATCATTTATAACATTAAGGCAAACACGCAGTTTGTAGCCACCAGCTATATAGGAGAGGAGCGGGGTTATATTGCACCTTGCGGTGTGTTCCTTTACGTTGAAGGGATGTTGAAGCATCCAGCCTCGGTGACCATCAGACCGCTTGCATCGTGGAACCGGGTTGCCACGGGGCTTGACAGTGTAAAAGGAACCGACCATAGTTTCATTGCTCCCGATTTTGATATTCTCTTTGATAGTCCCATCCTGATGGGAAACCTGGAGGAACTACCCCCTTTCTATGTTAAAGGCATCCCGCACCGCTTCATCGGATACCACTTAGGTGATTTTAACCGCAAGGTATTCATGGATGATCTGAAAAAAATTGTGGAGGCGGGGATTGCAGTAATTGGGGACATACCTTATAAGCATTATACTTTTCTGGCGATTGGTGCTGGCAGGGGCGGTATCGAGCACCTCAATTCCTGCACTATTAGTTTCGAAGGCGCACAAATGAATAACCGTGAAAGCAAAGTGCGTACTTACAGTTTTATTGCTCATGAATATTTTCATCATTTTAATGTAAAACGAATCCGGCCGATTGAATTGGGCCCTTTCGATTATGACAAAGAAAACAGGACCCGAATGCTTTGGGTTTCTGAAGGACTATCTGTTTATTATGAATACATGGTCCTTTCCCGCGCCGGTCTGATGAATGAGGAAGAATTGTTCAGGGCATTTCAGTCAAATATCTCCGCATATGAAAATAAACCAGGACATTTATTTCAGTCCCTTGCCGAGTCGAGCTATGAAACCTGGTCCGATGGCCCCTTTGGGCGAACAGGCGATGAGGTCAACAAAACAATTTCTTATTATGACAAAGGTCCTGCAGTAGGACTGCTCCTTGATTTCTCCATTCGAAATGATACGAAGAATGCCCGGAGCCTGGACGATATTATGCGTTTCCTGTATTATGAATACTATAAGAAGAAAAAAAGAGGATTTACGGAAGATGAATTTCGTCGCGCATGCGACAGCATTTCGGGTGGGGATCAGGCAGAAATTTTCGAATACGTGAATACCACGAAGGAACCCGATTATAAAAAATATCTTCAATATGCAGGTCTGGATATAGATACAATGGAAACCCCTGTACCTGGTGCCTATCTCGGCGCAAATGTTCGTGGCAGAAATGATAGCCTCTTCATTAGTTCAGTGGATTGGAATTCACCAGCATGGAGCGCGGGTATGAGACCCCGTGACTTTGTGCAGGAATTAAATGGTGCAAAGCCGGATGCGGGGCGGTGGAAGGAAGTGATGGGAAAATCACAAAGGGGAGATACCCTGCACCTGTCGTGGCGGGAC
>CALFNL010000371.1 GCA_937902875.1 uncultured Bacteroidota bacterium
GCCGAACAGGGAGGCGTTAGCGGTAACACCAAAATCGGAGATAATGTGATGATTGGTGGACAGGCGGGAATAGTGGGGCACGTTACAATCGCCGACGGAGTGAGGATCAATGCCCAGAGCGGGGTGAGCAAATCTATCAAACAACCAAATGCCGCGGTGACTGGTTCACCTGCGCATGATTATACCAGCACCTTGCGCAGCCAGGCCATTATCCGCAAATTGCCGGAACTCGAAAAGAGAATCCTGGAATTGGAAGCATTCATGAAACAATGGCTGGCGGAAAGAGTGTGAATGGATTTTGCTGTATGGAATTCCGGAAAAGGAATACCCGCAACTGCTTTCCGAATAAATTTCAGACATCAATTCCCCGCAAAGGTCAATCTGTTATCTATATCGTTCAGCCAAAATTCGAGTATTATTTTCTTTCGCACAGGTTGTGTGAATTAATCCATCAAAGAGGCGGAAATATTTTTTAAATTGTGAATAACTATGGAGGAGAAGTGCAAAACAGCCTTTAGCCATATGTGCAAAATCCTGTGCATAGCTGGTAACAAAAAAAATTCTCAAAGGAATTTGGAGAAGGAAATTTTATCCCTTTAAATTCGCCCTCTTGACTCAGGGGTAACATTCCGTTAACGTAGAGATAATTTTTACGAAATTCAAGGCTGGAGCACGATCCCATAAGTCATTGATTGGAGAATCCAATTCATTGGCAGAGCCAGATTTGTCTAAACAAATGGAAAACCACCAGATTTTCGAGGCAACGGAGACAGAAAAAAGGCATTCACCCTATTTTAAAACTCGTTAATGGACCTGACAAATCTTAACAAAGACAGGAAGACCCGCAGAAAAAGTACGCTGGATCTTAGCACCATGATGTATGGCAAAGTTCCTCCTCAGGCCAAAGACCTGGAAGAAGCCGTGCTGGGAGCCATCATGCTGGAGAAGAGCGCTTTTGACACCGTAGTGGAAATTCTGAAACCGGAATGCTTTTATGTGGATTCGCATCAGCGAATATTCACGGCCATGCAGAGCCTTGCGCAGAAGAGTCTTCCAATTGACCTTTTGACTGTAGTGGAAGAGCTTAGGCTGCGGGAGGAACTGGAACTGGTAGGAGGCCCCTACTATGTTACCAGGCTTACCAATTCGGTGGTATCCTCCGCGAACATTGACGCGCACTCCAGGATTATTCTTCAGAAATTCATACAGCGGGAATTGATCCGCATCAGTGGTGAAATAATTGGGGAAGCTTATGAGGATTCCACCGACGTATTTGACCTCCTGGATGACGCGGAAAGTAAGCTGTTTGAGATCACGAACAACCACCTTCGGAAAAATTTTGACACCATTGATACCGTGCTGGTAAAAGCGATTCAGCGGATTGAAGACATGCGTAACCGGCAGGAAGATATTACGGGCGTTCCCAGTGGATTTTCTTCACTGGACAGGGTCACTTATGGCTGGCAGCAGACCGATCTCATCATTCTGGCAGCCCGGCCCTCGGTAGGTAAAACCGCATTTGCGCTGAACCTGGCCCGTAATGCCGCCCTGCATGCTACCAAGCCGACGCCTATTGCATTCTTCAGCCTGGAAATGAGCGCAGGACAGCTCGTACAAAGAATTCTCGCGGCGGAAAGCGGAATCTGGCTTGAAAAAATCGCCAGGGGCAAAATGGAAGATCATGAAATGGAACAGCTTTACCGAAAAGGCATTCACCGCCTTCAAAATGCACCCATCTTCATCGACGATACCCCCGCCCTCAATATCTTTGAACTGAGAGCCAAATGCCGTCGGCTCAAAAACAAGCATAACCTGGGTTTGGTGATCATAGACTACCTGCAATTGATGAGTGGCGCCACCGACAAAAGAAATGCAAACAGGGAGCAGGAAATCAGCACCATCTCCAGAAACCTTAAAGGCCTTGCCAAGGAATTGGGCATCCCCATTCTCGCGCTGAGTCAATTAAGCCGGGAAGTGGAAAAGCGTAAAGAAGGAGATAAGATGCCACAACTGAGCGACCTGCGTGAGTCTGGCGCCATTGAGCAGGATGCAGACATGGTGATGTTCCTGTACAGACCGGAATACTATAATATCACTGCCAACGAATTTGGAGAGAATAACAGGGGTGAAACCCATGTGCGGATTGCCAAACACAGGAACGGTACCCTGGAAACCATTAAACTGAGGGCCCTGCTGCATATTCAGAAATTTACTGAAATGGATGAAGACGATTTTGGCGGGATCGGGCTTCCTCCTGGAAATTGGAAACCCGTGCCCGATGAAAGCGGCCCCAAATTATTCATTCAAAAGGGCAGCAAAATGAATGATGGCGAATTTGACGAAGACGCACCTTTCTGAGAGTTCCAATTTCTGAATATAATTGCTTTCCCAAAACCAATTGAATGCTCCCGGAATAGCCGGGAGTTTTTATTTCTGTTAATTGAACTATTTCCCTGTGTGATGTACCTTGCTTTCTGGGGTTACCATAACAGAAACTTTCCTTTCTTTGCCTTAAACAACAATCACGGATGAGCCTACCCATGTTCTATGTAGAAAGTATCCCTTCAAATAATGGCGTCCTTACCCTTGCCGCGGAACCTTCAAAGCATATTATTCAGGTATTGCGAATGAAGCGGGGAGATAAGGTTGAACTCACGGATGGAAGAGGCAATATATGGACGGCGGGTATTGTGGATGATAATAAAAAGAATTGTTCCGTTTTGCCGGAATCCCAACGGTTTCACCCCGAGCCGAATTCGAAATTGATCATCGCCATCTCTCTGTTGAAAAATGCCAACCGATTTGAATGGTTCCTGGAAAAGGCCACCGAAATTGGAGTGAATGAGATTATTCCACTGATATGCGAGAGAACGGAAATCCGTCATCTGCGAATGGAAAGAATGAATAATCTTCTTGTGAGCGCCATTCTGCAAAGCCGGCAATGCTGGTTGCCTAAGCTTAGGGAACCTGTAAACAGTATGAAATTTCTGGAAGACACGGAAATTACTCCGGGCTGTGCATTCATGGCTAATTGCATGGAAGAAAAAAAGCAGGACCTGCGCGATATGATCCCGATGAGATCCGCCAATGAACACTGGAAAAGCGACCGCCTCATCCTGATAGGCCCCGAAGGAGATTTCACCATTGATGAACTGAAAGCTGCGATTAGCCGAAAATGGATACCGGTTGCACTTGGAAAAACCAGGCTGCGAACGGAAACTGCCGGACTGGTCGCTGCAGTCATCCTCGCCTCTTAAAACGGATGAAGGGCCCGGGTTTAGTTTCCATCTTATTCTCCTCCACGATTCGCATCTTCCAGTATAGGCTCCTTTAATTCTACCGGCTTCCGGTCCTTTTCTTTTTTCCGCTTCCACAGGTTGAGCATTTCCACTCCAAAAGAGAAAGCCATTGCGAAATAAATATATCCTTTGTCGATATGGCTTTGATGAATTGGTTCCAGACCTTCAAAGAACAAGCTGAAACCCACCATCAGCAGGAATGCCAAAGCCAGCATTTTGAGTGTAGGGTGTTTATGAATGAAGCCAGAAATGGCTTCGCTGAATACGAACATGATGATCATAGCTATCACCACTGCTGCCATCATGATCTCTATATGCCTGGCCAGCCCTATTGCCGTTATGATACTGTCGAATGAAAAAATCATGTCGATGAGTATGATCTGGCCAATCACCGATCCAAAGGAGGTTTGCTTTCTTTTTTTGCTAAGTGATACGGCCGGGTCTTCGCCTTCGAGCTTCTCGTGAATTTCCATGACGGTTTTGTAGAGAAGAAAAAGGCCACCCAAAAACATGATCACATTGCGAAGATTAAAAGCAACATGCCTGCTATTCCAATCGAAGCCAAACAATTCCCTGTTCCCGTTAGTGACCAGCCAGCCCAATATCAGGAGCAATCCGATTCTGACTGCAATACCCGCGATCATCCATATTCTGCGTGCCTTCAGCTTTCCCTTTTTGTCGAGCCTGGTCATCAGGATGGAGACAAATATTACATTGTCAATACCAAGGACAATTTCCAATGCCGCCAGGGTAATCAGGCTGATGAGAGAATCCAGGGTGAACAAATATTCCATAGACACTTGAATTAATGAACTGTTTTCAATTTCTCAATTCCCAATATTATTTTTTGTTTGGTCCAATACCCCTGCAGATTCTTTTAGCAATGCCTGGGCCTTCATAAATGAATCCGGTCCAAACCTCTATCAGCGCTGCACCCGCTTGTAATTTCTCATTGGCATCTGCCGCATTAAAAATACCACCCGACGCGATGATAGGAATGCTGCCCCTTGTTCTTTGCGAAATATGACGCAGGATTTCAGTTGATTTTTGTTTCAATGGCTCCCCACTGAGTCCTCCACTGCCGTAGCGATCGCTGAGGATTCGGGACTCGGGGCTGAGGCCATCCCTGCTGATGCTGGTATTGGTAGCCACTATTCCATCCAATTGAATATCCATTATCAGGTCAATCACCTGGTTCAGCTCCTCCCGGCTGAGATCCGGAGATATCTTCAGAAGGAGGGGTCTGGGATGGGTCTTCTGTTTATTGATAGACTGGAGCCTGGTCAAAATTTTCGAGAGTGCTTCTTTTTCCTGCAGTTCCCTAAGGCCGGGAGTGTTTGGAGAGCTTACGTTTATTACAAAATAATCCACATAATCATAGAGGCCCATGAAACAGCTTTCATAATCCTTCCACGCTTCTTCATTAGGGGTCAGTTTGTTTTTTCCGATATTGCCGCCAATGATCAATCTCGCATTGTGGTTGTTCAACGGCCAGGTATAAGCGCTTCTCCATTTCCTCAGGCGTTCCGCCACCGCGGCAACTCCTTCATTGTTAAATCCCATTCTGTTGATGAGTGCTTTGTCTTTTGGCAACCTGAACAAACGTGGTTTTTCATTGCCTTCCTGTGGCAGGGGTGTTACGGTACCAATTTCCACGAATCCAAATCCGAGACAGTCCAGTTCCCGGAGATATTGAGCATTCTTGTCAAAGCCGGCGGCCAATCCAACCGGATTTCTGAAATTCAAACCAAATAATTTTGTGTGTACACCAGGGACGGCGCCCGGCGAATATATCCGCTTTATAAGACCTGAAAAGGGTGTTATACTACAGGCCAATTTGAGGCAATTCATTGAAAAATGATGGACCCATTCGGTATCAAAGAGAAATAGAAACCTTCGTAGTAAGTGATACATAATTGGGTGCGAAGATAAATAATGTAATGATCCTGGGGCTTTTGGGCGGAGATAGACCCGCGGGACCGTAAAATCTGTGCAAAACCTTAACTTTGGGTGTAAAGGTTGCATAAACAACCAATGCTTTTAGATAATGTTCGGGCTACGAATCCTGAAACGTTATTTTGCCAAATAAATTTTTATATATGCAGGAAGCTTATATAGTGGCCGGGTACAGGACCGCGGTTGGAAAAGCCAAGAGAGGCGGTTTCCGGTTCACGCGTCCAGACGACCTTGCGGTAGAAGTAATCACCGGGCTGATGGCATCAGTTCCTCAGTTAGAAGCGAGGAGAGTGGATGATGTGATCGTGGGAAATGCAGTACCGGAGGCGGAGCAGGGATTGCAGGTTGGCAGGCTCATTGCCGCGAGGGCATTGGGTATTGGCGTGCCCGGAGTTACGGTAAATCGTTATTGCGCATCCGGACTGGAAACGATTTCAATTGCAACGGCAAAGATTCGAACGGGGTTTGCGGAATGTATCATTGCCGGCGGCACAGAAAGCATGAGCCTCGTTCCTACCTCAGGGTGGAAACCCGTTCCTTCCTATGCCATCGCAAAGGATGAACCGGATTATTATCTGGGTATGGGTTTGACCGCAGAAGCGGTGGCCAAAGAATTTAATGTTAGCCGGGAGGACCAGGATGCATTTTCTTACCGTTCGCATCAAAGAGCCATAAACGCCATTAAGAACGGGTATTTCAAATCGGGTATATTGCCCATTACCGTTGAAGAAGTTTATGTAAATGAGCAGGGGAAAAAACAAAATAGGAATTTTGTGGTGGATACGGATGAAGGGCCAAGACAGGATACTTCCGTGGAAGCCCTGGCCCGGCTCAAACCCGTTTTTGCTGCCGGTGGTTCGGTAACGGCGGGAAATTCATCACAGACCAGCGATGGAGCCGCTTTTGTGATTGTGATGAGCGAAAAAATGATGAAGGAGCTTGGACTGAAACCAATCGCGAGGCTGGTAGCCTGTGCATCTGCAGGTGTGCATCCCCGTATTATGGGCGTGGGGCCTGTTGAGGCGGTGCCCAAGGTGCTGAAGCAGGCAGGTATGCGGCAGAGTGATATAGATCTTGTTGAATTGAATGAAGCCTTCGCTTCTCAATCCCTGGCCGTTATCAGAAAACTGGAACTCGATCCGGAAATTGTGAATATCAACGGCGGTGCCATAGCACTGGGCCATCCACTCGGTTGTACCGGATGTAAACTAACGATACAGATCATCCACGACATGAAACGATTGAACAAGAAATATGGAATCGTAACGGCTTGTGTGGGTGGCGGTCAAGGCATAGCCGGAATCATTGAAAACATAACTTAAAGTGTTAGCTCGTTCCCTATTATTGGCCCCGCCCAACGGCGGGGTTTTTTTATTCGTATAGTACAGGGAAATCTACGATTCAACCCCTGGGATATTTACTATAATGATACTCTTTTCCCCTGGAGAAGGCTTAATGGCAGCATTTTTGATTCATGAATGGATCGTTTGAAAGATGGATCGGAGGGTTTTTATTTTGACCCTTCATCTCATCTATCATTCCAAATTAATTGCTATGGACAGAAGAGAATTCTTATCCGCAACCCGGGCCAGAAAAAATATGCCAGTTGCTTCAACACCCAGGGGGAGGACTTTTTCAGGACTCAATCCTTATAATGGCGCCTGGACGAGTAATGAAGTAACACACCTCCTGAAGCGGACCATGTTTGGGGCCACCAAAGCCGATATAGATTATTTCCTGGGTAAATCCATGACCGCGGCGGTAGATGAATTGCTGAGTCCCGTAACCCCTTTTCCAGCTCCACCGCTTAAAGTTTATGATACTACCGGCGCAGTTGCGCCCGACTCGAATATTGCGCCTGGAACCACATGGGTAAACGACTCCAGTACAGACGGGACCGTTAACAGCGGCCGAAAATCGTCACTTAAAAAATGGTGGATTGGTGTGATGCTGAATCAGGATAGAAGCATTCGCGAAAAAATGTTGCTGTTCTGGCATAACCACTTTTCCACTCAAACAGAAATCGTAGCCAACGCAGCATTGTATTATAAGCACCTGAACCTGTTGAGATCAAATTGCCTGGGAAATTTCAAGTCACTGACACGTGGAGTTACGATTGATCCTAACATGCTTGACTACCTGAATGGTCAGTACAATACAAAGGGTGCGCCCGATGAGAACTATGCCCGGGAGCTGCAGGAACTTTTTACCCTGGGCAAAGAGAACAACCCCAACTATACCGAAGCTGATGTGCAGACGGCCGCGCGCGTACTCACCGGATGGCGCATTGACATCGCTACTTTGAATGCATTTTTCGACGCAACGAAGCATGACACTGATGACAAGACTTTTTCGTCATTCTATGGAAATACCAATGTAACGGGTAGATCGGGGCCAACGGCAGGAGATCAGGAATTGGATGATTTCCTGAATATGATTTTCAGCAAAGACATAGAAGTATCCAACTTTATAGTGCGAAAGATCTATCGCTGGTTTGTGTACTATGAAATTGACGCTGCCGCGGAAGCGAATGTGATAGAGCCACTGGCATTGATATTCCGCAATAATAATTGGGAAATCAAACCAGTGCTGGACGCATTGTTCAAGAGTGAGCACTTTTTTGACGTGCTGAATCAAGCCTGTATCATCAAGAGTCCTGCGGATTATGTGGTGGGATTGTGCCGCGAATTCCAGGTGCAATTTCCCGGTGCATCCGACATAGTGAAACAATACGGGATGTGGGGCTATCTTGCAAATTGGGGAGCAACTATGCAACAGGATATTGGCGATCCGCCCAGTGTATCTGGCTGGCCAGCTTATTACCAGATTCCCATGTTTCATGAAATTTGGATCAACAATGACACATATCCTAAAAGGAACCAATTTTCAGACACCCTGATCTACACAGGTTATACCCGAAACGGATCTACCATCATAATTGATCCTGTAAGTTTTACTAAAACCCTTTCTAATCCGGGAGACCCAAATATGCTTATTACGGACGCCTTATCAATTCTTTACCGCATCAGTTTTTCCCAGTCCGCGAAGGACCAGGTTAAAACAGATATCCTGCTTTCGGGCCAGACCAATGATTATTATTGGACCAATGCCTGGAATAGCTATATCGCAAGCCCCACTGATATGATGGCTTACCAGGCCGTATACACGAGGCTAAGGGATATGTATAAATATTTTATGAACCTGGCAGAATATCATCTGTCCTGATTAAAATTCAAGCCCATGAAGCGTAGAGATTTTTTACTAAACACCATGCCCGCTGCCATTCTGCCCTCTTTGATAAATGGGTATAGTGTCAAGGCCCTGGGGCCTTCTCCCATCCTGAATGCATTGCTCAATTTTACTACTGACACGGATCACGTGCTCGTGATTATTCAACTGAACGGGGGCAATGATGGATTGAACATGGTGATCCCCAGAGATACTTTTGCGGCTTATTACAATTCCAGAACTAATATTGCCATACCGGAAAATAAGATTCTTACCCTTACGGGAAATGACAAGACGGGCCTTCATCCATCGATGACAGGCATGCAGCAATTATTCAATAATGGAAAGGCGGTTATTGTGCAGTCGGCAGGCTACCCCCAGCCAAATTTCTCGCATTTCAGAGCTACGGATATATGGATGAGTGGTTCAGACAGTGACCAGGTGCTTAGTAGTGGTTGGGCCGGGAGGTATCTCAACCTGGAATATCCGAATTTCCCCCAAGGCTACCCGAACGCGACCATGCCTGATCCTCTTGCGATCCAGATCGGTTCTATTTCTTCGCTTACATTCCAGGGTCCCGTGATCAATATGGCGATGAGCATTACCAACCCCACCAGTTTTTATAATTTGGTGAATGGAATCCAGGATCCGGCACCGGCTACACATGCAGGGAAAGAGTTGACCTATATACGCACCATTGCACGTCAAACAGAACAATACGCCACGGCCATAAAAAATGCAGCTAACATCACATCCCAGCAATTGGCCTACCCGCCCAACAATGAATTGGCCGACCAGCTCAAGATCGTTGCCAGGCTAATAAAAGGAGGACTTAAAACGAGGATTTACATGGTAGGCATGGGAGGTTTTGATACCCATTCAGTGCAGGTGACCCCATCCGATACAACCCTTGGACATCACGCGGATTTGCTGCAGACCCTGTCTGATGCCAGCAAGGCTTTCCAGGATGACCTTTCCTTCCTGGGCGTGGAAGACAGAGTGATTTCATTGACTTTTTCCGAATTCGGAAGGCGGATCAAATCCAATAGTAGTGTGGGCACCGATCATGGCGCCGCGGCCCCCATGTTGATTTTCGGCAGCAAAGTGCAATCGGGCGTCCTGGGCCAAAATCCCACGATCCCTACCGGCGCCTCCGTGAACGACAATATCCCGCATCAATATGACTACAGGAGCGTGTATGCCTCGGTGTTACAGGACTGGTTCTGCTCCACCCCTACGGACCTGCAAACGATCTTATTGAAAAATTTCCAGACCTTGCCCATGATTAAGGCCGGGGCTTGCGCCAACAGCATTGATGATTTGAATAACCAGGCAGGTAATAACCTGATCTCGAATTATCCCAACCCATTTTCTGATTCAACTACCATCACCTTCAAGACCCAGGGCGGCCATACCCTCGTTCAGGTGATGGATTGTCTCGGCCGTGTTGTGGCCACCCCGGTAGACAAGGACTATACCCAGGGCAGTTTTACAATACCTTTCGATAGCAAAGGATTGCCAGCGGGCGTCTATTATATGAGATTACAGAATGGTCCGGTTCAGCAGGTGAAGCCATCGCTGAAAATAAGGTGATTTAATACCGCTTTGTCATCCACCCCCTCTTATTACGTTTGCGCCAGCCTGTGAGTGGCCTGGCCGGTCATTGGGAAGTTAAAGCCGATTTGTGCTATCTTTAACCTGATAGCGATAGAAAGGCTTACCTGGCCCATGATCAAGATCTATATTACCGAAGACCACGAATTGTACCTTGAAGGATTGATGCTCCTATTGAGCAGGCAGCCAGATTTGGAGGTCATAGGCACTTGTATGGATGGCAAAACACTACTGGCAAATTTAATGGGGATGGAGGCAGATTTACTATTGTTAGACATTCAATTGCCCGATATGGAGCCCGAAGCCCTCGTTCGTTCCATACGCCAGGCAAGACCAGATCTCAAGATCATTTTTCTCACTTTAATGCGGGGCACCAGGTTCATACATCGCCTGCTAAAATTTAACATACAGGGATACCTGCTCAAGAGCGCCAGATTGGATGAACTCCAGGAAGCCATCAGAACGGTGGCCTCCGGCGGCACTTACTTCAGCAGGGAAATAGACATCACTCACAAAGACGACGATTTCCGAAATACGGTCACGATTGACGAAAAGCGGATCAATGACATTCTTACCAAAAGAGAAATAGAAATACTCAAATTAGTTTGCAGGGAGTACAGCAATGCCCGGATAGCCGAACAATTGTTCCTGAGCATAGGGACCGTTGAAACGCACCGCAAAAACCTGATAGCCAAGCTGGGCGTGAACAATACCGTAGGCCTGGTGAAATTTGCCGTAAAAAATGGACTCGTTGACTAATGGTTTTATGCAATATCCGTTATCTTAGTTTCACAACCTATATGAGAATGCCGAAGTACTGCCTGCTCCTGATTCTACTCCACACTTATTTGGTTCCATTTCCTCAGGTGGATACCAATCTGCTCAAAAAAATATACGACAGGGCCATTAATCTCAATGAAACTAAAGCAGATTCCATACTCTATTATGCGGATTATATAGACGCTCAATCAAAAACCTTACATTTTGGGAATGGTGACATCCTTTCTATAAGACTGAGGGGCATCTCAGCGGAACTGAAAGGTGACTTTGAAGAGGCCGCCAGGTATTACCTGCGATCATTGGGATTGGCCAGGTCATTGAAAAGCCAGATTTATATTTCCTCGGCGTTGACAGACCTGGGTATCTTGTACGTCAATACCAATAATCCTCTAAAGGCAAAGGAATTCTATCTGGAGGCGGCGAAATTGCCTATGGAAGGAAAGGATGTGTCGGAAATTGAAAGGAATTATTCAAACCTCGGGGCCATCTACAACAAATTGCATGAACCCGATAGCGCGCTTCATTATTTGAAAAAGGCGGATGATATCGCCAGACCCTATTCGAATCAATTGGATCTCTCTTCACTATATAACAATATTGGGAACGCTTATTTTGCAAAAAAAGAATGGGATAAGTCACTTAACTTTTTCAGGAAAAATTATGAAGCTAATCTCATGGATGGTAACCAGGAAATGCTCTGGTATGATTGCCTGAATATGGCGGATGTGTATATCGAAAAAGGACTGTTTGATTCGGCCCGGAAATATTTGGGGCTAACGGAACAGATCACCCGGCAAATGAATTCTAAAAGCAAGGAAGTGGACGTTGCGGACTTATATGCCAAATTTTATGCCCGGAAGGGAGATTACAGGAAGGCCTATGGATATTTTGAAAGATGGCGGGCTCTTGATACTGCGCGGGTGAACGAAGAAACACAGGACCTGATCACGGAATTACAAGTACGTTTCAATGTAAAACAAAAGATACAGGAAAATAAGTTGTTGGCACTGGAATTGGACCGCCAAAGGCTCAGGAGCCGGAATATTACCCTGTTTGCATTCGGGCTGGGCATGGTTGCCCTTGCTGTCGCGGTATTCTTCTTCCTCATCAGAAGAAGTAATAAGAAACTGAAAGAGCAGAATGACCTGATACAAAAGCAGAATGACAAACTTGCGGAACTCAATGCCGAAAAGAATTCCCTGATCAGCATCGTGTCTCATGACCTCCATGGCCCCATCACCAGTATCAGGATGTGGAACCAGATACTGCAGACCGACGCATCCAATTTCAATGAGGAACAAAAAAAGGCGCTGGCCCGCATAGATAGCTCGGCAGAGCATGGAGAAAGATTGATCCGGAACATCCTCGATGTAGAAAAGGCAGAGACCAACAGGCACAAACTGAGCCTGGAACATTTTGACCTCAAGATTTTCATGGAAGACGTAATCAACGCGCACCAGCCCATGGCTCAAAGCAAATCCATCAACCTGAAGTATGATGCAGAGGAAAAATCAGTGTACATTCTGAGCGACCGGCACCTGGTGAACAGGATCTGCGAAAACCTGCTTTCCAATGCCATCAAATTCACGCCGTCGGGAAAATCGGTATGGATTGCCGTTAGCGATGCCAGGGACGCCGTGCATATCAGGGTGAGAGACGAAGGAGTGGGTATTCCCAAAAGTGAATTGCCGGCACTATTTTCCCGCTATAGCAATATTTCATCCAGGCCCACCGCCGGCGAATCTTCTACCGGCCTGGGATTGTCCATCGTGAAAAGACTGGTGGAAGAATTAAATGGCTTTATCCAGTGTGAAAGCGAACCCGGACATGGAACCTTGTTTACCGTGGTACTGAAAAAATGAACCGGTTTCCTGGAATGCATTGCGGTTTCGCGGCCAGGCTTAACCGGGAAAGATTTCTATTTGCTGTTCACATTAACAGGAACAAATTTCTTTCTTTCCCCGATCTGCTGACGCCACATGGCATAATACAAGCCCATTTCATCAACCAGGGTTTCATGTGTTCCTGTTTCCACCACTTCTCCTTTTTCGAGCACATAGATCCGGTCAGCATGCATAATGGTAGATAAGCGGTGTGCGATAAGAATGGTGATTTGATTTCTTTGGGATGAAACTTGCCGAATGGTTTGGGTTACCTCCTCTTCGGTTAATGAATCCAGCGATGAAGTGGCTTCGTCAAATATGAGCAGGCGGGGTTGCCGCAACAGTGCCCGTGCAATGGACAGGCGTTGCTTTTCGCCCCCCGACAATTTCAATCCCCCTTCTCCAATCATTGTGTCGAGTCCCTTTTCTGCCCGGGATAACAGATTATCGCAGGAGGCTTTGTGCAACACGTCCAGCAGATCTTCTTCTCTTGCACCAGGGTTTACAAAACTCAGGTTTTCCCTGATGGTGCCGGCAAATAGCTGGGTATCCTGAGTTACAAATCCAATCTGATTTCGGAGATCATCAAAATTAATAGAATTCTCATCCAATCCATTATAAAGAATCTTCCCCTGTTGAGGGCGGTACAACCCCACTAATAATTTCATCAGGGTTGATTTCCCGGCGCCCGACGGTCCCACAAAGGCGATCGTTTCGCCGGTCTGCACGCTGAAACTTATATCGTTTATTGCCTTTTGCGGAGCGGTACGATGTTGGAAGGAAACATGTTTGAATTCCAATTTCCTGATTTCCCCCAAATGTAGAGCCTGCGCGGGTTGTGGCTCGGGAGCTTTTTCCATTAGCCGGTGAAAGTTGATCAGGGATGCTTCTGCTTCGCGATAGGAGAGAATAATATTGCCTATTTCCTGCAGAGGCCCGAAAACAAAGAAGGAAAAAATCTGCATGGTCACCAGGTCGCCCGCATTCATGGTTTTGCCGTAAATGAAAAACATCAGCATGAAGAGAATCACCTGCCTGAGAGTGTTGACGATGGTTCCCTGCAAAAAACTGATGCTCCTGATCCTTTTCACTTTGGAAAGTTCCAGCCCCAATATCTTGTATGTGTTTTTATTGAGCCGGTTGACTTCCTGGTTAGTGAGTCCAAGGCTTTTCACCAATTCAATATTCCTGAGAGATTCGGTGGTAGCTCCTGCCAATGAAGTGGTTTCACTTACGATATTTTTTTGTATGGTCTTTATTTTTTTGCTGAGTAAATTGGTAACCACAGACAATAGCAGGATGCCCGTGAAATAAATGAGGGGCAGAGACCAGTGAATAAAAAAGGCAAAACCGGCAACAAACAAAATTCCCACGATCACTGTAAACAGGATGTTCACTACATAAGTCATGAATTTTTCAGTGTCTATTCTCACTTTTTGCAGGATGCTCAGCGTTTCCCCGCTACGCTGGTCTTCAAATTCCTGGTAGGGTAATCTCATGGCATGTTTCAATCCATCCGTGAATAGTTTTGCCCCGAATTTCTGTATCACCACATTCAGAAAATAGTCCTGGAAATTCTTGGCAATGCGGCTCACCATGGCCACACCGATAGAAGCCAGCAGCAACCATACTACACTGTAATAGGGCTTGGAGAAAAAGTCTGACCATGTATAGGCATCGGGGTTTTTCCTATAGTCATTCGCCAGGTTCACCAACCTGCCAAAGATGATGGGATCAACCAGGGAAAATCCAATATTAAGCGCCGCCAGAATGAGTACCAATATCACGAGCCACCTGTATGGCTTCAGATAAGTGAGGAGAATCTTCATATATCAAGATTACTTAAAATGAATTGTGAACCTGACATACTATCAAATTACATACAAATTTTGGGATATATGACAAGATTGCGGGTTGGCGAAATAGTATGCCATGCTCCCCATGGGGTCTTAAAAGCCAGTGCAGCAGCGGATCCTGGCTATATGACCCCCCATAATTCGAAAGTCGGCGTATATAATTCGGCTTCAAACCGGGCAAAACATATTCCATTGGGTATTGGCCGATTGTTGCAGGCTGCCATTTTTATGGTTTATTGATTGAGCCAGAAATGAGCTTGGGGCTAAGCCGAAATTTTAATAATTAAATTACATTTGCGATCCACTATCAAATTCATTCAATTCCACGATGGATCATCTACCCCTGGTTTCGGTAATTACAATTGTATATAATGGTGAAAAGCATCTGAGGCAAACGATAGAAAGTGTATTGGGCCAGACTTATAGCAGCATTGAATATATAATCATAGACGGAGGTTCCACGGATGGGAGCATTGCCATCATCAGGGAATACAGCGACAAGCTGGCTTACTGGATCAGCGAGAAAGACAAAGGGATCAGCGACGCGTTCAATAAGGGCATACAAAAGGCCAATGGAGAAATTGTCGGCCTCATCAATTCAGATGACTGGTATGAGAGAGACGCAATGGAAAAGATGGTGAAGGCAATCGTAGGGTTCGATGTGGCATATGGCCAATTGAGGCTTTGGAAGGGAAACAAACAGGAAGTTATTTTCAACGGCGACCATCAATATATAGACTATGAGATGACGCTCAATCACCCGACTGTTTTTGTAAAGAGAGATTGCTACCTGAAATTCGGGCTGTTTGATCTTGGATACAAATATGCGATGGATTACGATTTGCTGCTGAGATTCAAAATGCAAGGATGCCGTTTTGTGCATGTTGGAGCAGTATTGGCCAATATGCGATGGGAGGGATTAAGTGATCAAAACTGGGTTGAAGCCTGCAAAGAAGTTAGGAAGATCAAAGACAAGTATTTACCTGAAAAGAAATTATTTCATCGCCTGTATTTCTTCAAACAAGTAGTGGCAATAAGATTGGGAAAGTTCCTGCAAAAAATTGGATTTCAAAGGCTAGTCAGATTCTATCGTTCGCGATTTTCACGTGTTCCAAAGATTTACGAATGAAGTTTCCGGTAATCCCTTGCATAGAGTCCCATCAATGGGAAGAAAGTGAAGATCTCAACACCGTACTGGGTTTCCAGCAGCGATTCCGTAAAACAAAATGCAATAATGGCTATTACCATGATCATCGTTTCCCTTCTGCCTGAGCGCAAAACCTGCCAGATCAATAATGCGAATATCAGCATGAATAAAAAGAGGCCCGGAATCCCCGACTGGAGTGTAATCTGAAGGAATTGGTTATGGCAATTGTATCCAATATAACCCTTATCTGTAGAACCGTTGCCCCTATACATATTTGAAGCGATGAACTTCCCATTCAATTCATGTTGCGCGCCGGCCGGGCTTACGCCCAATAACCATGCATGATTCTCATCCAGTATTTCCTTGGTGAACCTCCAGTTGAGAAGTCTGAATTGCACGCCGTTAAAATATATTTCAGGTGAAAATTCCTGCTGCTCAAACAGGTACATATTCCCTTTAAGGTCGGTGAACCTTTTCTTAATGGGTCCATTGGTTATAATTATCATCACCAGCACTATGAACAAACCAAGGCTTATCTGCCAGATATATTTTTTGTTTCGATAAGCGGAGAAATTTCTCACAAGATAGTATGTGAGGTAGATTAGCATGATCACTATAACAAGTTTGGAAGAGAGTAATAATGTGACCAGGAAGAAATATAATGTGAGGATGATCAGGAGAATTTTAATTTTTCTGCCGGGCGCGGCGGGTATGTCTACTTCCAGCCAGTAAATGATGCAGGTGAGCAGGAAGAAGGAAAAGAGCACGGCGTGGTGGTTAAACGGAGACACAAGCTTATGGTAAAAAAATACGGAAGGATCTCCGTGCTGGTGGTACACCCAGGCGGCATTGAAAAGGCAAATAAGAGACACGATAGCCAGCGAAATTCCAAATACCAACGTGAGTGTGCGCCTATAGGGTAATGTTATGCCCTGGTTGGCGCAGAAGAAAAAGGGTATGGCTACCAGACCCGCCTTAGGGCTTATAAAACTGAATTCTTCATCCGGATGCTTGCTGTATAAATATCCAGCCAGGTGCCATAACAATAGGGCCAGGCAAGCCAGGAAAAAGGGGGTACTGAAAGCAGTTTTGAAGAGAGAAAGCCTCCGGGGATGGAGGAGGGTAGCCATTACCAGGAGTATGATGCTCAAGCTATTGACATACCGGATATTAAAGGTGGTGGTTACGAGTGCCGCAAATAAAAGAAAAGCTACGAGTTTTTCATAATTAGCTTGCGCCGACAGTGGATTCTTCCATTGCATGTAGTAAATAGTTTTCGAGTAAATTTACAATATGATCCCACGAATATTGTTCAGTTATTTTGACCGCGTTATTTGTCACCATGTATTCAAATTCCGTCCTGTCAATTTTCCTGTCAAGCAGGCTCGCGATATCCTCTGAAGAACTAAAATAAAAAGCGTCATCTTCCAGTACCGACCGGTTGAAGACATTATCATTGGCTACGATCATGGCATAGCAAGCCATTGCTTCCAGGAGGGATGGATTGGTTCCTCCTACGGAATGACCATGGAAATAGAAGCGGGAGAAATGACGAAAACTGTTAAGCATCTGCATGTCATAGATGGTTCCCCAGAATTGAATTTGCTCAGATGCATATTGTTGTTTAAGGCTGGCGCCATATTTATGGTTGGTACCACCTATTATGACCAGAGGAATTTTAGATCCGGAAATTAAATGCCCCCTGATAATAGTCTCCACATTGTTTTCAGGTTCAAGCCTGGCAATAACCAGGTCATATTCAAATTTTGCCATCTGCCTTTGGTGGAGCCAGGATTCGTCAATTTGTTTTGCAAGGTCGGCTCCGTAGGCAATGAAGCAGGATGGTTTCTGATATTTCCTGAGGAGGTATTCCTGAATTCCCTTTGAATCGGCAATGAGGAAGTCACTGTGCAGTGCAGCCCATTTTTCAGCTTTTCGCAGAAAGTTCTGAACCGGCCTCGAATATTTGCTTCTTTTCCATTCCAAGCCGTCCATATTGGTGATCAGGATACTTGAAGCGGGAAATAGCGATGACCAAATGCTGCTGCTGGTATAGCCCAGTTGAAGAATTATATCAAAGCCCCTTTTCCTCGAATCCAATATGCAATTGAGATCATAAACGAATTGCCCTGCGGTGCCAATCCTGTTTTCGGGATCATATTTTGTGATTCTATTCACCCCTTTCCAGTTCTTTTCCTTGTAAGGGTGGAGGGAAGAGTTATATACGGATACGGAATGGCCCCTTTTTACCAATGCAGGCGCTACGAATTCGGCGAATTGCTCAAATCCCCCATATCGGTTAGGAATACCTCTTGTGCCAATTATCCCGATTCTCATAATTATTATTGCAGGGCTATTTTATATGCTTCCAGTGTTTTGGCTGCAGTCACGGGCCAAATGTATTTTGTGATGATTTTCTCTTGCAAGGCTTTGGCTGGTTTTGCAATAGCAGCCTCTTCAATAGCTTTCAGGATAGAATCAGGCAATGATGGGTCACAATAATGGGCCAAATTTTCAAAATATTCCCTGGTATCACCTTTATCCGTGACTACAATCTGGCATCCCATGGCAGCGGCTTCAAGTGAGCTAAGTCCGGTAGTTTCAAACCAGCTTGGCAAAACATGAATCTGGGCCGACAAATAAAAATCTATTAATTTTTCCTGGGGGATATTTTCAATAAAGTGTACGTTAGGGCCCGCAGCCTGTTTACAGGCCTTATAATAGGCGGATTGGTTTGGGGCTGGTGATCCAATAACAAATAATTCAAATGTTGATCCCTTAATCGCCTTTATCAGGTTGAGTTGGTTTTTTCTTCCTTCTATTCTGCCAACACACAATACCCTGTTTTTGATTCTTGCCATCCTGCCTGATACTGCATTGAAGAGTTCGGGGTCAATAGCATTTGGTATTACGCGATATTTTTGCCCGATTTGAAAATGATTGACCAGTCTTTTATATTCATTTTCAGAGTTAGGCAATAACATGGAAGCTTGCCGGATTATTTTTTTGACCGAACGTTTTTGTCCAAGCAATATATAGGAAGGGCTGATGATTTTTTCACCCCCTACCACCGATCGCGCAATGGCTTTTGCATACTCAATCAGGTCTGGTGGTATTGTTCTGAATAACCAACCTGCTATACCTTTGCGCATCTTTTTTTCATATTCGCTGTAGTCCACATATATTGTAGATACAACAAAAGGCTTACCGGATTTTTGAATATGACGCAAGATATCTGCGGGCCTGATGATATTGAAAAAATGAATTAGGTCATACTTGCTATAGTCAATTCTTTCATTACACAGTTTGATGTCAATGCTTACACCTAATTGCCGAAGCTGTTCCGCTGTGTTCAGGGCCTGAATAGTATCCCCTCCTTTGTCAGAATAAAAACTCGCTCTGGATATGAATAAGACCCTCACGGAAATTTGATTTTTTATTTTGTATTATTGATTATCCCCATTTTTTTGATCTTTATATAATATCTTTTTATTGAACTCAGTAAAAAGCCAGGGGCTAAATGCCATAACCCAAATTACATATTCCGCAATGTTGGTGATAAAACTTCCCGTGAACTGGTAAATCAAAACAAACAGAAAAAGGCTGAGTCTGTAAATATTTTCATAGACTTTTGTTTTAACGAACAAATATCCTTCCAGGCCCAGCTTAAGCAATACACCAACCAACCCAAATGTTGCCAGTAAATCTCCGATGCTATTAGGCACTCCAACGTTCTGTTCTGTGAAATTGGTGAAATTGTAAAATTTCCTGAAGAGATCAAGCCCCAGCAGTTTTGTTTGCCCGGGCCCTGCCCCAAAAAGAACACTTTTTTGTGATGCGATTTCCCAACCAAGATAAAAGGAATCAAAGGTTCTTCCTTTAAAGGAAGTGTCCTGGCCTTTAAATACATTCGTCATTCTTAGGAATAGAATATTGTTGGGGAAAAATAATATGGCAATAATAAGCAACAACATTAGCAGCAACATTATTGTTATCATGTATTTCGGTAACCTTTTGTTGAGCGTAAATAATTTGAGATCCGAAAGCAAAACAAGACAAAGCGCCAGTGTTATCCCCATAATAACGCCAAAGGAGAGAGAAAGCAATAAAGGTATGGTCACCATCAGCAAAGCCGGTAATTTGTCGCGAGCATAAAACAACAGCATTTTGAGATAATAATATAAGGCGATGGGCACAAATAATAAGGAATAATAGGAAGGCTCATAAGTCAGCAACTTTAGCCGTTTGAAACTTTGTACGCCTGCTGTAAGCGGATTTTCATACCAAAATACAGATTCAAGGGACGGTATCAGCCGCGCGATCAATGCAACCCCCACCATTATTATATTGAAGATGAGTATAATCTTGAAAAGTTCAGCAGGTTTCCTGCAATTGATAAGGAACTGATAAAATGCCGCGGCAAATACATAAACAGAAAAAAGTAGCAGATAAGATTTCAGGTAGTGAAGCAAATTCAATCCATTCAATAGATGGATGATAAAAAATGGAACTGTAATTATGAAAAACGGCCACAGATAGTTATAGGAACGGTAGCGGTAAAGCCATAGGATAAAGAGGGGAGTTAACAATGTCGTGTATAGCAGGCCGTGGGGTAGAAACAGACTATTGAAAAAGAAATAGAGCAGGGCTATTGGCAGATATTTGTTTATCCTGAGGTTATTGTCCATACTCAATCCCGATATTTAATCAGTTTAGCGGGTACACCGCCGTAAATGCCATTTTTCTCATAATTACCGGACCTGACGAGCGCTCCGGCGGCTATGATGCAGCCATCCTCAATAACTGCTCCATCCAGGATAGTGGCTTTGGCGCCTATCCAGCAACCGGAGCCTACCGCAATACCCTGGTGCGTTACTCCCTGCAGGCGGATGGGCTTATCTGTGGTGCTGAAAATATGATTTTCTGCATGAAAGCTTACAAAATTACCTACAATAGTATCTTTTCCAATTACAATTCCACCGGCGCATCCGTAGAAATTATTAGAGCCGAGGCCAACATTATCGCCAACCCGCATACCCTTACCGAGCGTTTGTAGGTTGCCTGTACATTCGATCCTGGTGCTATACCCAATTGACACATTATGGCCAAATTCTGTGCCCTCTGCCGAAAGCGCGTCAATATAGCAGCCATTGCCGATTGATACGCCTGCTCCCATAGTCAATTTAGATTTTGACTTCAGCACAACTTTTCTGCCGATGAACAAAGGGCCTTTGTGCTTTACACCACTCAAGAAGCCTCTAAATTTCATCATCATGCGCGTAACGATTAAGGAAAATAAATACGAGTCAGGGATGCGCCGGTCAATATGATAGGCATTGCCTTTTAACCGGCTGATATATTTACTTAGTATCCTCGCCAACATATTGCAGGTTGATTTGGAATTATTGAAATTCAGTGAGAAAAATACCAATTAAAATCTATTCATTACTTCGATTACGGATTCTATGTTACTTTCCGTGTGTCCATAAGAGATGGGCAAACTTAATGTGGTTTGATGAATCTCCTCGGCAATAGGCGTTTCCACATCATCCAAAATGCCCGCCATCGCTCGCTGTTTGTTGGGGGCGATGGGATAGTGTATTTCAGTGTGAATACCGTTATTCAAAAGGTAAGATTTCAACTGGTCACGGCGGGGATGGCGAATGTTGAAGATGTGGAATACATCAAGATAATTCTCCTGCAAAACGGGTTTAATGAAGTCTTCCTTTAGATATTTGAAATAGAGCTGAGCCAGTTTCCTTTTGTGCTGGTTGATCTCATCAAGCCGTTTTAATTTTATGGAAAGGAATGCGGCCTGAATTTCATCGAGCCGGGAATTATAGCCGATCAATTCATTGTGATATTTTTTATTTGATCCATAATTTCGCAGCGTTTGTATCATATCATTCAATTTCGCATCGTTCGTGGTAACCGCTCCGGCATCGGCGAGCGCGCCCAGGTTTTTTGTAGGATAAAAGCTGAATGCGCCAAGATCGCCGAAATTCCCGGCTTTAATTCCTTTGAAGCTGGCACCATGGGCCTGCGCGCAGTCCTCGATTACCTTCAGATTGTGTTTTTTGGCGATGGAAAGAATGGCGTCCATATCGCACAGTTTGCCATACAGATGCACAACGAGGATAGCCTTTGTGCTGCTGGTAATTTTTTCTTCTATTAATTGAGGGTTGATATTATAAGTATTGATATCGGGCTCAACCAATACCGGCTTTAGCCTGTTGTGCAAGACAGCCAAAATTGTGGCGATATAGGTATTGGATGGCACAATTACTTCATCCCCATCACGCCATT
>CALFNL010000372.1 GCA_937902875.1 uncultured Bacteroidota bacterium
AAGAAATCCATAATCAAAACATAGTCCTGGGGATTAAGTCCGAGAAACAATTCTTAATTACAAGAAGGGTAGATCCCTCTACTTCACAAAAACAAATTCTGGAGAGTTGGCTGCAGTCAAATTAAAAATTGAATTTTGTCTGCCAATTGCAGTTAGGCCTTGAAGTTATAAAGCATTCAGCGCCGGATCGCCAAATGACTCTTCGTTTATAAATTCCCTTTCTTCAGTTCTTCTACTGCGTGGTTGGCTGCTCTTGCCGTGAGTGCCATGTACAATATGGAAGGACTCTGGTTCGCGGTGCTGGTCATGCAGGCTCCGTCGGTTACGAATACATTCTTGCAATGGTGCATTTGATTCCATTTGTTTAGCAGGGAGGTTTTGGGGTCCTTGCCCATTCGCGCGCCGCCCATTTCATGGATATCTCTTCCGGGCGCCCAGTGATTATCATATTGCTGAATATTTTTTACTCCTGCCGCATCCAGTATTTCGCCACTCTGGGTCAGGAAATCCTTCAACAGCTTTTCGTCATTCTCGTCGTATTCCACATGGGTTACCAGTAAAGGAATGCCCCATTGATCTTTTTCTGTGGTGCTGAGTGAAACGGTATTCGTTTCCTTGGGTACTGTTTCTCCCTGCATATACATATACATGCCCCAGTTGCCCGCTTCGCTGATGGCGGCTTTATATTCCGCACCTACCTGGTTTTCCAGGGAAGATCCGTCTGCTCTTCGCCGGTAACATCCCATGAATGCCATATAGCCGCCAACGAAATCCGTATCCTGCTTTTTCAGGTTTCTGAAATTGGCCATCATGGATTCAGAAGGCCTTCGACCATAATAGTAAACGTCTTCATACCCGTCAATGCTGCCGCCAGCCGAGCCACGGTAATTGTGGTGGCAAATATATTTTCCCAGGAGGCCGCTATCATTCCCCAATCCATTGGGGAACCGGCTTGAAGTGGAATGTAGCAGGATCAGGTTACTATTGAGTGCGGAAGCGTTGACGAAAATTATTTTTGCGAAATATTCAGTTTCCTGCTTTGTGTTGGTGTCAATGATCCTGACCCCGGAGGCTTTTCCTTTTTGTTCGTCATATAATATGGAATGCACCACTGAAAAAGGCCTGATGGTAAGGTTGCCGGTCTTTTGTGCCCAGGGCAGGGTAGAGGAGTTGGAGCTGAAATAGCCGCCGAAGGGGCAGCCTCGCATGCAGAGATCCCTGGCCTGGCAGCGGCTTCTGCCCTGTTGCAGGTGGATGGGTCTGGCTTCAGACAACTGGGCCCAACGACCCTGGATCATGAAGCGGTCCTTATATTTCGATTGGATTTTTTTCTGAACGTCTTTTTCCACGCAATTAAAATCGAAGGGAGGGAGGTATTCACCATCCGGCATGGCCTCGAGCCCGTCTTTATTGCCGCAAATGCCCGCGAAGATCTCCACATGTGAATACCAGGGAGCAATTTCGTTGTAAGAGATGGGCCATTCGATACCATAACCATAACGGGCAGGTGCAGTGAATTCATAATGGCTCCATCTGGGGCAGGCTCTTCCCCATATCAGCGATTTGCCACCTACCTGGTAACCGCGGATCCAGTCGAAGGGCTTATCCTGCACATAGGGATGGTCTTTATCCTTTATGAAAAAATGGGCTGTGTCTTCTCCGAATCCGGCCGCCTTGGTGATGAGTGGATTTTCTTTTAGGAATTTTTCGGTCATGTTCCCCCTGTGCGGGAATTCCCATGGGTTGAGGGTAGCGGTAGGGTAGTCCTTCAAATGAACCACATCTCTTCCTCGCTCAAGCACCAGTGTTTTCAATCCGAGTTCGCAGAGTTCTTTAGCCGCCCAGCCACCGCTGATTCCGGAGCCGATTACTATGGCGTCATAAGTATTTTGAGGAATGGCTTTGTTGTTAACATGGAGTGTATCGCCGGGCATTATGCAAAAGTTTAAAATATGTACAGAATAAAAGATGAGCTGGAGTAATCAAAAACCTAAGGTACTTAAATGTTCATTTATTTAATGTGGCGGTTTTGAAATCATGAATTTTTTATCACGATTACCCATTTAGGCCTCAAAGCAAAAACCAGGGGTTGACAATTCCTGAAT
>CALFNL010000373.1 GCA_937902875.1 uncultured Bacteroidota bacterium
GACTAGTTTTTTCATAAATGTTTGCTTTGATTTATTAATTGAATGAAAAAAATTACATTTTATTGAGTGAGAATTATCTGGAATTATCTCCTATTGGCCGGCTTCTTTTTTCGCGTCCGCCTTCATTTTCTCGTTAGCGGTTATCAGAAATTCTACACGCCGGTTCTGAGAGCGCCCCTCTTCCGTATCATTGGTGTACTTGGGAGAACTTAAGCCAAATCCCTTCGTTGTGAGTCGCAATTGCGCTATGCCGTTAGCCTTGAGATAGCCGGCAACGGTAGCCGCTCTTTTTTCTGACAGGCCCTGGTTATAGCTTTCGGTTCCCTTGTTGTCGGTATGCCCCTGAACTTCAATATCTGTGTCCGGATATTTTTTCAGGATATTTATCAATTCATTCAGGCTTCTGGTTGAAGCTGAAGTCAGATCTGAGCGGTCGAATCCAAAAAGGACCTTGTCGTTGAACTCAATTTCAATTCCTTCACCAACCCTCTCTACCTTGGCACCGGGAACCTGCTTCTTCATTTCTTCGGCCTGCTTGTCCATTTTCTTTCCGATGATGGTTCCTGTAACGCCTCCAACTGCCGCTCCCACAATGGCGCCCATAGCCGTATTGCCTGCAGCCTTACCGATCACGGCGCCTACGGCAGCACCACCGGCCGTACCGATAACGGCTCCTTTTTGAGTCTTCGTCATACTCTTGCAGGAAAATAATAATAGAAAAATTGCAATTCGCGCCAGAATGGCCAGATGTGTACTTTTCATAGCATTTAATAATGGTCCTTGAATGGTTTACAGCATGCATGCCAAATATCATGCCATACGAACAAAATCATGTGGTTTTTGAATAAGCACTGCCTTATTCTTATTATTGGTCAACGGGATTCATGGTCAAACAATAAATTAAAAACCGGGGAATGAAAATGCATATTGAAACGGATCGGCATGTGTATCTGCAATGAGAAAATGGCATTTTGGATGATATGAATAGCATCCCGGCTTTTCAATTATGCCTATTCGGAAATATTCATAAATTCTTGCTGATCGCCTCCAGCAAATAGCCTTTTGGATCTCCAAAATATTCCCAGAACATCACACCTCCAAGGCCGTTCTTCTTTACATATTTGCATTTGGCTTTCACGGATTGTTCATCGTCGTAGGTGACAAATACATGTTCCGGGCTATTGTATAAATAAGGAGCTTTCGCATGCCGGTCCCAATAGCGTATATAACCGTTTGAGTTGACCAGGCTGTCTTTCAGTCTTGTATAGCCGCCACCTCGAGCGCCTGACCTTACAGAATCTCCCAGCCCATGTTTTTGAACGCCTGCCGTTTTCCAGGCTCTTCCATAAAAAGCGATTCCCATCACCAGTTTATCCGGCTTAACTCCGGCACCTATGAAGGCACGGACGGCCTTATCGGCGGATTCACCTTCGGGATCATGTTTGGAATTGTACAAATTGGTATGATGGCCTGTGCTCTGATCTTCTCCAGTCTTAAAATCGTAGGTCATGATATTTATGAAGTCCAGATACTGTTGAGCTTTATCCATCTCGGTATGATTCAGGAATTCCTGGAATCCTCCAGCGGCAATAGTGAGTATATATTTTTTTTGGTCGGGTCCCTGCAATGTATTCATGGCATTTCTCAGTTCTTTGAGCATGAGGGTAAAGTTTTCTTTATCCTCGGGTCTGAACTGGTTGTAATCGCCGCAAAGGCCCGGGTATTCCCAGTCAATATCTATTCCATCCAATTGATATTGTTTCACGATTTCTGCCGCGCTCTGCGCAAAAAGCTGTCTCGAGCTGTCGGTGAGAGCGGCGTCTGAAAAATTCTTACTCCAGGACCATCCACCCACCGAAATGAGAATTTTGAGATGGGGATTTTTCTTCTTCAGGTCAAGCAATCTTCCCAGGTTTATGGCATCGGTGTCTGGTTTCTGAAGTACGGCCCTTCCGTTGTGGATATTCACAAATGCATAGTTAATATGTGTGAGTTGTGTGGCATTGATGGAATCTGGATTGATCAGCTTTCGCGATCCAAATACATAGGCTATAACCACCTTATGAGGCCTGGGTTTTGTTGGCGTAAACTGCAGGTGTAAAATGGAAAAGGTGGTCAGGATCAAGAATAACCAGGTCGATTTTTTCATGGTTCTTGTTTGGTTCAGAAATGAATATTATAAATAGTCATTATTTGCTTACGGAAGGGGATACCGTGTCTCACTTAGCCAGACAGTTGATTCTTTATTTTCAGCAGGATCTTGCCAAACTGTTCCGCCTTCTCCATTCTCCTGAAGGCACTCCCTGCTTCATTCATAGGGAACACCATGTCTATAACTGGAAGGAGTAAGTGCTGATTCAAAAACTCCAGCATCTTGCTAAAATCCTGATCATTGCCCATAGTGGTGCCCAATATGTTTAGCTGTTTCCAATATATTCTTTGCGCCATGAGATTGGTAATGGCCCCGCTGGTGGCACCGAAATTTACAATGGTGCCGCCGGGATTGCAGAGTTCAACAAGCTTGTAGAATTCGGGACCAGCGGCGCTGTCAACGATGATATCGAACCCACCGGCCATATTCTTCAGCTCCTGTTCCCAGTTTTCATTTTTATAGTTTACGCCACCGCTGGCGCCGAGCACGATTGCCCGCTCAATCTTGCTGTCGCTACCCGATGTTACCCATGCCCTGCAACCTGCTGCCAGTGAAAACTGCAGAGCGAATAACGAGGTGCCGGCTCCAATTCCTCTGATCAATATTCTTTGCCCTGGTTGAATCCCTGCACGCGTGAATAAGGCGCGATATGCGGTTACACCTGCCAGTGGAAATGCCGCGGCCTGTCTGAGATCGAGGTGCGAAGGTTTTACATATACGTTTTCAGCCTTTATGCAAATAAATTCTGCAAAACAGCCTTGGTCAGGATTGCCCAGAATGGTGAATTCCCGGCCCTGTGCTTTGGGGTCGGGCCCCCAATGTTGCCCGGGATGTATCACCACTTGTTTACCCAGCCACATTCGGTCAACCCCTGAACCCACATCAACCGCAACACCACTGCCATCAGACCCCATCACCAACTCTTCTTTTTTGCCTCCATATTGCCCTAGTTGCATCCAGAGATCGCGGTGGTTAAGAGCCGCATAGTGTATCTCAATCAATATCTCACCTGCTTGGGGTCTGGGTGCAGGAATCTCCCTGATCTCAAGGGGCTGGCCGGCGGCCTGCAGAAAAACGACTCTCATGTAGTAAAGTTAAGGGAGATCAATCCTTTACAGTTCCATGACCATTAATATTGTCATTTCCTATCTCTATAACTCTTTAACCTTCCAATAGTCTTTATCTTTGCAGTCCCAATATGGCGAAATCTAAGAACAATGATATTCCTCCCTTCCAGACTGCTCAATTTGATCAAGAGCATATTGATGTGTTCGGGGCCAGGGTGCACAATCTGAAGAATATAGATATCAGTATTCCCCGGAACAGGCTGGTGGTAATTACCGGAATCAGCGGTAGTGGAAAATCCTCCCTGGCCTTCGATACTATTTATGCCGAAGGGCAACGTCGTTATATGGAGACCTTTGGCGCTTATGCTCGCCAGTTTATTGGGGATATGGAACGTCCCGATGTGGACAAAATAACCGGACTCTCTCCCGTTATTTCCATTGAGCAAAAAACGACGAATAAGAATCCCCGCTCAACTGTTGGAACCATTACTGAAGTTTACGATTTCCTGCGTTTGTTATATGCGAGGGTTGGAGAAGCCTATTCCTATAATTCCGGGCAAAAAATGGTCAAATGGAGCGAGGAAGAGATTGTTGAGAATATTTTCACCAAATTCGAAGGAAGAAGGATCAGCTTATTGGCGCCATTAGTGAGGGGCAGGAAGGGACATTACCGGGAGTTGTTTGAGGAAATCAGGAAAAAAGGCTTCCTCAAAGTGAGAGTTGACGGGGAGATCAGGGAACTGGTGTCCAAGATGCAGGTGGACCGGTATAAGATTCATGATATTGAAGTGGTGATTGATCGCATCAAGGTGGAGGATGAATTCAGAACCCGGATCAGCCAGAGTGTGCAACAGGCATTGCGTATGGGTAAAGACCTGATGTTTGTGCAAATTGAACCTGGTGCAGGCTCCTCCGCGAAGGACCCGCAGATAACTCAATATTCAAAACAGTTGATGTGTGAAGATACAGGCATCTCCTACGAGGAACCTTCTCCCAATAGTTTTTCATTTAATTCTCCTTATGGCGCTTGTCCTGTATGTAAAGGACTCGGAACGGTTTACCAGGTGAGTATGGAAGCGATTATTCCGGATCCGTCCAAAACTATCAACCAGGGAGCAATCGCGCCATTAGGTGAGGAAAGGGACTCTTTTATTTTCAAACAGGTGCAGCAATTGGCGAAGAAGCATAAATTCAGCCTTGATGTTGCCATTAAAGACCTTCCCCAAAAAGCGCTGAACATAATTTTGTATGGTGATGAATCCGGGCCGGTTGAAATAATGCTGGACTTTGGTTCGGTGCAGGGTGACGGAAATGTATATGCGACGGAATTTGAGGGCCTGGTAAACCAATTGAAGAGATGGTTTACCAGTGGCAGCAGTGAGAGTGTTCAACGATGGGCGGAAGGATTCATGGAGCTCAGAACCTGCCCTGAATGCAATGGTGCCAGGTTGAAAAAGGAAAGCCTTTGGTTCAGGATCGACGGGAAAAATATTTCTGAACTCAGCAACCTCAACCTCGACAATCTGGCAGCATGGCTGGACGGGATTGAACTAAGGATCTCCAATAAGCAGCGTATTATCGCGAAAGACGTTTTAAAAGAGATCAGAGAAAGACTGCAATTTTTATTGAATGTCGGATTGACATATCTCACGCTGAACAGGCCTTCCAGGACCCTGAGCGGCGGTGAATCGCAGCGTATCAGGCTGGCTACCCAAATCGGTTCGCAATTGCAGGGGATCACTTATATTTTAGACGAACCTTCCATCGGTCTGCATCAGCGCGACAATCACCGTCTCATTGAAGCGCTGAGGAATCTCCGGAATATCGGCAATAGTGTGCTGGTAGTGGAACATGATAAAGACATTATGCTTTCAGCGGATTACCTGGTGGATATAGGACCCAGGGCCGGCGTGCATGGTGGCAGCATCGTGGCCCAGGGTAAACCCTCGGATTTTCTGAAATTAGACACGCTCACATCTTCCTATTTGAATGGTCTCCGTCATATCGCCGTTCCCAAAGAGAGAAGGAAGGGGAATGGCAAGACGCTGGAACTGAAAGGCGCAAATGGAAATAATCTGCAGCGGGTGAATGCGAAATTCCCATTAGGAAAATTCATTGTAGTAACCGGTGTCAGCGGCAGTGGCAAATCTACGCTCATCAACGAAACACTCTATCCTATTCTAAGCAGGCATGCGTATGGATCCAGGATGCAACCATTGGAATACAAATCTGTCAGCGGCCTGGAATATATTGATAAAGTGATTGAAATTGATCAGTCGCCGATTGGCAGAACGCCTCGAAGTAATCCGGCCACCTATTGCGGATTTTTTACCGACATTAGGCAATTATTTGCTTCGATTCCTGAGGCTAAGATCAGGGGTTATAATGCAGGCAGATTTTCCTTCAATGTAAAAAGTGGCCGTTGTGATCTCTGCGAAGGAGGTGGGATGCGGGTGATCGAAATGAATTTTCTGCCCGACGTATATGTGCCCTGTGAAAAATGCCAGGGAAAACGTTACAATAGGGAAACCCTGGAAATCAGGTACAAGGGGAAATCCATAAGCGATGTACTGGATATGACGGTGGATGAGGCGGTTGAGTTTTTTCAAAACGTTCCGTATTTGTACAGGAAGATCAAGGTTCTGCAGGAAGTGGGCCTGGGTTATATTACGCTCGGTCAAAGCGCCGTTACTCTGAGTGGGGGAGAAGCGCAAAGAGTGAAATTATCAACCGAACTCGCCAAGAAAGATACGGGCAAGACATTTTATATCCTGGATGAGCCCACAACCGGCCTGCATTTTGAAGATGTTCAACATCTCCTTGACGTATTGAATAAACTGGTGGACCGCGGTAATACCGTATTGGTGATTGAGCATAATATGGATGTAATCAAAGTGGCCGATCATATTATTGATCTCGGCCCCGAAGGCGGAGATGCGGGTGGAAAAATATTATTCGAAGGAACACCTGAGGAACTCATAAAAGACAGGGAAAGTTATACCGCTGAATTCCTGAAGCTTGAAATGAATGGGAACGGGCTTCTTCTCTCAAGGCAGGAATTGCCGGCATGAGACTCCGGAAAATATGAGGATGCATTGCCATTGAGATTCCTCAATTCCTGATTTATAAACGATTGGTGCAAATAGAAATATGAAAATGAATTAATATGGAAAGAGTTATCGTTGATATGGATGAAGTAATGGCCGATACCATGGGTGCCATGATTAACTGGTATCAGAAGGAATACGGCTTGGAAGTGGATTCCAACAAAATGGCTGGTGGATCATGGATGAAAGGTTTTCCGGAAGAACATTACCCCATTGTTAAAGCGCGACTCCATGGCCCGGGATTCTTCAGGAACCTTCCCGTGATGAAAGATTGCGTGCAGGTATTGGAAGAAATGAACCGGCGCTATGAAATCTTTATCGTATCTGCAGCCACAGAATTTCCAAATTCACTCAAGGATAAATTAGACTGGCTGCTTGAACATTTTCCTTTCTTTAACTGGCGCCAACTGGTATTATGTGGCGATAAAAGAATGGTATCTGGAGATTATATGATCGACGACCATGTGCGAAATCTCAGGCATTTTAATGGAAAGAAATACTTGTACACCTGTGCCCATAATCTGGAGGAAACTGGTTATGACAGGATCAATAACTGGAAAGAAGCAGGAGAGATATTCCTGTCTCCCGGATTTCTGAGCCAGCCATCTATTGAAAGCCTCCCCGGTACGAAATCTAATTCCCTCTGAATACTCAATGGAGCCGTGGCCGGGATTTTTCTCCCAAAAATACCTGGCTGCACCCGCATTTGTAGAATTGTTACATATAATATGGATATTCGATAATATTTTTATGCAGGGCGCCTGCCATGAATTGAGCCGAAATTTGATGAGGGAAATTCAAAACGTGGAAAGCTAACTGCATAACACGCTAATTCCTAATTTTGCCGAATAGTCAATCCTATTTATGAAAGAGTTGTCAGTTGTGATTCCGGTAATGAATGAATTTGAAAACGTGGAGCCCATGATCCGGGCTTTGGGAGATGCTTTGCAAGGACTGGACTACGAGGTGGTATTTGTTGACGATGGTTCTGCCGACGGCACGCAAAAGGAAATCATCAGGTGCGCCGATGAAAATGTAAAGCTGGTGGAGCTGAGAAAAAATTATGGACAAAGCACGGCTATGACAGCGGGGATTGACCATGCCTCGGGGAAATTTATTGCCCTGCTGGATGGCGACCTGCAAAACGATCCTACAGATATACCACCCATGCTGGAAAAGCTCAAGGCCGAAGACTGGGATGTGGTTGCGGGAAACCGTAAGGACAGGAAGGATGGAGTACTATTGAGAAAGGTTCCAAGTAAGATCGCGAATGCGGTAATCCGGAGACTCACAGGAGTATATATCAAAGACTATGGATGCACGCTAAAAGTATTCAGGAGAGAAATTGCCGAAGAATTGGGCCTCTATGGTGAAATGCATCGCTTTATTCCGGTACTGGCGGCTATGCAGGGAGCAAGAATGACGCAGGTGGATGTGAAACACCATCCCCGGCAGCATGGAAGATCAAAATATGGAATCACCAGAACTTTCAGGGTGATGGCCGATTTGATCACAATGGTTTTTTTCACCAAGTATATTCAAAAGCCGATGCACCTTTTTGGAACGATAGGATTCGTAGCATTCGGACTGGGAGTCATCATCAACCTGTATTTACTGGTGCTGAAGATATTGGGTCATGATATCTGGGGCAAACCTTTGCTGATTCTTGGCCTGCTGCTATTGTTGGGCGGCATTCAATTCATAACCATCGGGATTCTCGCGGAGGTGAACATACGCACCTATTTTGAAAGTCAGAATAAGAAAACCTATACTGTAAGACGCGTATTCAATGGCAAACAGCAAACCCTGGCGCAGCCTTCTTAAGACAGTCGCGAAGCTGGCCATTTCAGGATTTTTCCTGTACATGGTGTTCAGAAAAATCGATTACAGGGATTTGCTCTTTCAAATGCGGCATACTGCACTTTGGTGGGTACTCCCGGCCCTGTTCCTGTTTGTGTTGTCCAAATGGATATCTTCCATTCGTCTGAATCTTTTCTTCAATAGTATCGGCCTGCATTTGGGTGAAAAAGAAAACCTGCGCTTATACTGGCTGGGTATGTTCTACAATATGTTCCTCCCCGGAGGAATAGGTGGAGATGGCTATAAAATATACCTGCTCAACAGGAAATTTCAATCTCCCGCAAAAAGATTGTTCTGGGCTGTTTTTCTTGACCGGGTAAGCGGGCTCGGAGCCCTGCTCTTTCTCTGTGCACTTCTTGTAGTGTTCATATTTCCAAATACCAGGATCATCCTGAGTATAATGGGCATCCTGATCCTGGCCTGCATTGCTTACTACTTCATCTACAAAAAATATTTCCCTTCTTTCATGGGCTGTTTTTGGAGAACGAATTTCCAGGGACTACTCGTGCAAATAGCCCAGGTGATCTGCGCCTGCTGCATTATGAAAGCCCTGCATATCGAAACACATTATCCTGAATATATTTTGTTGTTTCTTATCTCTTCTGTAGTGGCCATATTCCCGTTTACCATGGGTGGCCTTGGAGCCAGGGAACTGAGTTTTGTTTATGGTTCGGAATACCTGATGCTGAACCAGCAATCTTCCGTAATAATAAGTTTCTGGTTTTATTTAATCACACTTGTGGTTTCCCTGGCAGGAATCATCTATGTGTTTCGTTCGCCTTTTGAAAACGGAAAGGCAACATCGAAATGATATTATCTTCGTTTCAATTTTGAAAAATGAATCTGCTGCATACAAATAATTCCCGGCTGGTATTTTGGATAGTTTTTCTATTGGCCGTGATTCTTTATTTTGGTTGGCTGGGTGCAACGCCAATTTATATTTTGGATGAGGCCAAGAATGCACAATGCGCCCGCGAGATGTATGAGAATGGGAATTGGGTAGTACCGGTATTCAATGGCATATTAAGAACAGATAAGCCTCCATTGCACTATTGGTTCATGGGTCTCGGATATGCCTTATTCGGTATCAATGAATTCGCCGCGAGATTCTTTTCCGCCACGGCGGGTGTGGCCACAGTGATTGTTCTTTTCTTCTTTGCCAGGCGATATTTTGGGCTCCGAATAGCCTTCTTGTGCGCATTGATTTTTCTTTCATCCCTGAATCTCTCGCTCGAAATGCACTACGCAGTGCCCGATCCATACCTGATCCTCTGGCTGAGCTCGGCCATGTTCAGCATTTTTCATTTTATGATTTCGGGGAAAAAGAAATTCTGTTATTTATTTTATGTATTAATTGCACTGGCAGTACTCACAAAGGGGCCAGTTGCGATAGTAATGCCGGGATTGATTATTGGCATTTACCTGCTCATGTCCCGGCAATTTTCTCTGCAGGCCATTTGGCGTTTAAAGCCCCTCATCGGCGCGTTGATTGTGCTGGTAATCAGTCTGCCATGGTACTATGCGGTTCACAAGGCAACCGGAGGCGAATGGACCAATGGATTCTTTCTTGAACATAACCTTCAGCGGTTTACCAAAATCAAGGAAGGACACGGAGGGTTTTTCCTGATGACCATCGTATTTGTGATCCTGGGACTACTCCCATTTTCAGCATTCATTTTCCAGGCATTCACAAAGGCATGGAAAGATCGTAACAATCCGGTTATCTTGTTTTCATTCGTCAGTTCCATGGTTTTTATATTATTTTTTACCATGTCCCAAACGAAGTTGCCCAACTATACCATGCCATGTTACCCGCTTGTAGCCATCCTGCTTGGATATTATTTGCAAAATAAGTTGGGCCCGGGTCTCAGAAATTTGAAATTGCCTATGTGGATATTGCTGGTTTTGATGATGGTACTGCCCTTCGCATTATGGTTTGCCATCAACATGGAACCACTGATCAGAGATATGAAATGGTATGCCCTTGCTTTCCTTAGTTTACCCCTGACCGTTGGAATCGCCTTGATATTCTTGTACAGGAATCAATTTAACCGCTTCTTTTTGGCTCTTTCAGGTGGATTCATGCTGGTTTCCCTGTTCTTTCTCGCATTCGTATATCCGAAAGTATATGAACGCAATCCTGTTCGGCAAAGCCTTGGATTCATTGTTGAGGGATATCCTGTGGTGGCCTACAGGGATTTTAACCCGGGTTATATCTTTTATCTGGGAAAACCCATTCCTGTTCTGCAAACAGATCGGGAGTTGGATAGCGCCGCGTCCTCACATGAACATCTCATCATATTGACTCAGGAAAGGGAGACTGGTGCGATAGAAAAACTGGGAATGAAAAAAGTTTACGAAGGAAAGAATATATTTGAAACTCCATTTTCGAAATTATACCAGAAATAATTAATGATGGGGGTAGTGGATAAGGAAGATCGGGTTTTGGCCCTTATTTTTTGAAAGAATCAGCCTGGCCTTTTTTGTTATAAAAATTCGATTTCATGAGCAAATTCATTCGCAAGGACCCAATTTTTTTTGGAGCTTACCTTGTATTTCTATTGATAGCCTGCTGGTATTTGCTGGAGTATTCGAGAGTTGATAGTCTTATATGGGTGAATGGGCATAATAGCAAAGGCCTGGACCTGTTTTTTAAATACTATACAAATCTCGCCAATGGATTGGTGATGGTGATCCTCTGCATCATATTATTTCCAATCAACAAATGGTATGGATGGATGGCAGCTCTCACCTTTGGATTGACTTCTCTGATATCGGTATTCTTGAAGCAGGTGGTATTTCCAGATATGCCCAGGCCCTTGGCCGTGGTTAAGGATCCGGGATTATTGCACCTGGTGGATGGAGTGGATGTACATCTGACCAACAGTTTCCCATCAGGCCACACTATCACCGCGTTCAGCCTGGCTGTGTTGCTCACCTATATTGTCAATAATCGTGCTCTTTCCAAGGTCTTGCTGCTCTATGCCATAGCAATTGCATATTCCAGGATGTACCTGGCCCAGCATTTTCTAATAGACGCAACTGCCGGATCCATGATTGGAGTGATTTTTACCTGGGTAAGCATTGCAATAGTGGAAAAAATAAGGGCAAAGAAAAAGGGTAAAATATTAGAAGAAAAAAGCTAACAGAGAGCCCGGTTTTTCACAGGAATGTGATTTGATGCTGTCTGGTTGTTAATTCTTTTTATCTCAATATTTCACCCTCATAATTGCGGTCGTTGCCGAATTATCTTGAGTTTGCAATAAGAGTGTAGGCCACCAGAATGCCAATGACCACTACTCTAATCAATACGATGTTGAGGTGCATTTTCTTTTTCATGGTTTTTCAATTAGGAGTGACGGATTAAATTGGATTTCTATATTAGTTTTGAAAAAAATCAATAGGGTACGGATTACTGCATGACGACACTTTTTGAGTGTTTCAAATTTTTCTTTCTTCCGGGGGTTAGTGATAAATATCTTTTAGAATCTCAATGGACAACGTGTTTGAATGCTGCTGTGGTCTGGCCTGTCGAGCCTGATGCCCAGCTTTATGGTGCCAGTATAGTAAGCGTCATTATTGGTGGTGGTCCCTCTCTTATTACCGGCGTTATATCCGGGTATCCTGGTGCCTGGCCCAACCATCGCCGATTTGTTGGCCACCTGCTTGGCGATCGCGGCCGTTTGTGAACCTGCTCCGAAATAATTATCAAATTCAGAGTCCGAAATATAAGTGGTGCTTACGTCATCAATATAATCGGTGAAAGTCTTCCTTGTAACCAGTTCAAAACCTATGCTCACTTTATTGGAAAAATAATATCGTATGCCCACACCATAAGGGATATTGATTTGGGTAAGGCTGTATTCTTTACGGTTGGGATAATTAGGCATGCCTTCTCCCTCGGTGCGTAATGGCTTCAGGTCCACCCATTGTGCCGCTCCACCCGGCGCGATATACTGTGCCTGGGGATTGAAATGAAACACGCCGACGCCAATCACTCCATAAGGGCGGAACTTATGATAAAGGTCTTTGTCATCTTCTTCCAAAAATACAAGCGGATAAATTTCAGAGGTGAGTGTTGCTTCAACCAGGGAAGAACGGAATGAAAGGTTTCTTAGTTTCCTTGCAACTTCAAGACCTCCCTTATCAATGATAAGGCTGTCGGCTCCTTCCAGTCTTGTAAAATTAACCGCAAGGGTAAATCCTATGAATTCACTCGGCCTGGCAGAAACGTACAGGCCTTTCATGAAATTTGTTGTCTTGAAACTATTGTCTTTAAGGAAAGTTGTTCCTCTTCCGGGGTTGCCGCCAAGGTCGCCTAGAAAATTGGATGGCCCCAGATTGATGCCTATTTCATAAATGGGCTTATCAAAGAAGATATACTGGCCAAAAGTTAGGGGGCCGGCCAGGCTCAATATTCCAACAAAACACGCACGAATGAAAAGGTTAGGTACATATTTTTTCATGATACCGGATTTAATGCTTTCAATTAGTAAAGGATCGCATTATTAACGGTATCGCGGGAGAAAATATTATGAGAGTGGATTGCTTTTTCGACTAATGTGGAAAAGAGAAATGAAAATGGGTCATGCTTAATAAATTATTAATCCTTAAGCATATGGATATGGTCAATTCCGTCTTCCTGATATATTTCACCGCATCGTACAAACCCAAGTGATTCATAGAATTTTTTGAGGTAGAATTGCGCGCCTATTTGTATGGGACTTTTACCGAAAAGCCTGTACACCGATTCGATGGATTCCTCCATCAATCGCCTCCCGATTCCCTCTCCGCGAACCGCAGATGAACTCGCCACACGGCCAATGGAAGGCTGGCTGAAAGCCAGTCCTGGCGGCATTATCCTTGCATAGGCAACCAATTCCCCGTTGCGCCAACCCATCTGATGCCACGAAGATTGATCTTTGTTATCTGCATCCTGAAAAGCGCAGTTTTGCTCCACCACAAACACTTCAATTCGAAGAAACATGATCTTGTATAATTCCAATGGTGTCAGCTCTTCAAATGGTTTCAATGACCAGGTAATTTTCATACAATTGATATATGATAATTTATTTTCCGGGTAAGGCGGTAACGGCAATACTTTCATTTCCATCCGCATTTACACTCTGTACGGCGAAGAAATAATTGTCCTTCGAAATGGGAAGACTCATCTCCGTTTGTGAGGTGTAAAATTTCTTCTGCCAAAAAGCACTTGTGGTTTCCCGTAATAACACATAATATCCATTTACTTTTCCGGATTTTGGAATTTTCCAAAATAGGTGTGTGGAGTTGCTGAGTTGGCTGACCTCCAGCCTCACTTCTTCCGGCGGAGCGGGAGCCTTTGCCAGATTGGCAAGGCAGGCAAGATTCAAACAGGTATTCTTCCGCAAATATTCAAAATCCATGAATTGGGGCAAGTCACCATACTCTATACCATTTTCATTCCTGATCGTTTGATGCTGGTGCTCGTAATTTTCATTCATCTCGGTTATCCGCACGGCGGGGAAATCTCTTTGCACGAAGGGAATATGATCGCCTCCCCGTAGAAACCTGTCGCTTCTGTAGATCATCACTACTTCAAGGTTAGACAGGTATCTTTCGCCGGTTTCCTTGACGTACCTGGCAAGTTGCCTGGATTTGCCATCATTTTCCAACCCGAGGCTTCGAATGCGGGAAGCCTGCTTATCCAGCTGAAATGCCGGCAGACCCTCGCTGAAAACACGTACGCGTGAATTATCAGACAGCTTGGTTTCACTGCCTTTACTGCTTCCAATAATATCATTATTCAGCACTGCTTCAATATCCCAGTTGTTCTTTTTCGCCTGATCGGCAAGATAAGTGGAGCCCAGCAGGCCTTGTTCTTCTCCACTAACGGCGACAAATATAACGGTAGAGGGAAAGCGATGACTACTCATTATCCTCGCGCATTCCATCACGGCAGCTACTCCGCTTCCATCGTCATTCGCGCCAGGCGCATCAATCATTTTGTCCATAACATCTGAAGCGCGGCTGTCGAGGTGGCCGCTTATGAGGAATATCCTCTCGTCGGTGGAATCCACTCCTTTCAATATTGCCATTACATTACCCAGGTTTATATTTTCGTTCACCCGTTTTCCATCCGGTGCCAGCGTGGTGCTGTCTAATTTGCAGGTCATTCTACCGCCAGAAGTCAATGCGAATTCCCTGAACCTGGCCAATACCCATTCTCTGGCTGCGCCAATCCCTCTCTTCTTATTGGTGATAGAACTCAAAGTATTTCGGGTGCCGAATTTCACCAGGCTGTTCACATAAGATTCTAATGAATCCTTTGAAATGCCTTTTAGCATTTGTTCAATTTCCGGATCCTTTTGCACGATGGTTTGCGCAGCACAATATTCCAGGGAAAATGCGAGGAGGATGATCAGCCATATTTTTTTCATAACATGATTTTAACTCATTAAAATTAGCGCAACATCAAATGGCTCAAACATAAAAATGACTATTTTTATTGAAATCATGATCTATGCAGGCAGTAGACCTAAGTCGCTTTCAGGGCCTGGTGAGCGAATTATTCAAATGGCCTGAGTCGAAATCTGACTGGGAGGAATACAGGCTCACCAAAGAACAGGTTGGATTGTTCCGCGAAAACGGATGGCTTGCCGGCGTGCCCATGCTGGATGATAAGCAAATACAGGCTTTGAGGAAGGAATTGACATCACTGGCAGATCAGGATCATCCGGGACATGAGTTCTTCTACGAATTTCACAGCAACGAATCTGATAATCCTGAAAAAATATTATTTCATGCATTAGGGGCCTGGAGAATCACACCCGGGTTTCATGATGTGTTGTGGAATCCGAGGTTTTTGGTAGCGGCGAGCCAGCTCCTGGGAAATAAACCCGTTAGGTTCTGGCATGACCAGCTTTTCTGGAAACCCGCCAGGCAGGGGGGAGTAGTGGCCTGGCACCAGGATTATTCTTATTGGACCCGCACCAAGCCCATCGCCCATCTCACCTGCTGGTGCGGTCTCGATGATTCAACTGTTGAAAATGGCTGCGTTCAATATGTTCCCGGAAGCCACAAATGGGGACTGCTTGAAAAACCACAATTGGCGGGAGATCTCATGGGAATAATGGATTATCTCACAGCGGCACAGCAGGAACAATTCAAGCCCATACCCGCAGAAGTGAAAGCCGGGCATGCGATCTTTCATCATCCATTAACGCTTCATGGTTCAGGAGAAAACAAATCCAGTTTGCCGAGGAGGGCATTCGTGGTCAATGTATTTGAAGATGGGGTGGTATCCGACAGTGACCAGCCCTTGCTGCAAGGAGTGCCGCCGGTTCGCAAAGGGGCAAAAATGGAGGGCCGGTTTTTCCCATTATTATTTGATCCCCGCACCATAAATTAATATTGGTATTTGTCTTTCCACAAATGGCGCAGATATTTTCTGAGCTCTTCCTCTCTTGCATTTTTCCCGGGATCGTAGAACTTCCTGCCCGATAATTCCTTGGGAAGGTATTCCTGTGGCGAAAAATTGTTTTCATAGTCATGCGAATATTGGTAACCCTTTCCGTAGTCCAGGCTCTTCATCAACTTCGTCGGTGCATTTCTGATATGCAGCGGCACCGGAAGATCGCCCATTTGTCTGGCTACCTCGAGCGCTTCATCAATTGCCGCGCAGGATGCATTGCTTTTGGCTGAAGAAGCAAGATAGGTAACGCATTGCGACAATATGAGTCTCGATTCAGGATAACCAATCTTGATCACTGCGTCGAAGCAGGCATTCGCCAGCACCAGGGCCGTGGGATTCGCATTCCCAATATCCTCGCTGGCCAGAATCACGAGTCTTCTTGCTATGAAAGCAACGTCTTCCCCGCCTTCTATCATCCTGGCAAGCCAATAAATCGCGGCATTGGGATCACTGCCACGAATTGATTTAATGAAGGCGGATATGATATCATAGTGCTGTTCTCCACTCTTGTCGTACAGGGCCACGCGCTTCTGCGCCACGTCCATTACAATTTCATTGGTGATGATTACCTTATCTCCCGGGGTCGATCCAACTACCAGTTCCAATAAATTCAATAATTTCCTGGCATCTCCGCCCGAAAGCCTTATCAAAGCCTCGGTTTCACGCAACTCAATTTTCTTCTCCTTTAACTGAGTATCTGTATCAATGGCATGATGCAGTAATTGAATAAGGTCCTTTTCCTCCAGGGGTTTCAATACATATACCAGGCATCTGCTCAGCAAGGCGGAATTAACTTCAAAAGAAGGATTTTCCGTAGTGGCGCCTATCAGCGTGATGGTACCCTTTTCCACGGCTCCCAACATGGCATCCTGCTGACCCTTGTTGAAACGATGGATCTCGTCAATGAACAGGATGCTGTTAGATTCGTGTTTGGCTTTTTCTATTACTTCCCTTACCTCCTTTACTCCCGAGCTGATGGCGCTGAGTGTGTAAAATGGAACTTTCAGCGTGTGGGCTATGATATTGGCAATGGTTGTTTTTCCCACTCCCGGCGGACCCCACAAAATCATGGAAGGTGGTTTGCCTTGTTCGATGGCTTTTCGTAATATACTTCCCTTGCCGGTGAGATGCTCCTGGCCTATCAGCTCATCCAGGGAATTTGGACGCATACGCTCTGCTAATGGCATCGAATTCATTCTGGTGACAAAGTAACAAAAAAGCGGTTCAGATACCCGAACTTAAATGAAAGCCCGGGATGGACAATGCCTTGCTTCAGTTTTTTTCTGATTTCTTTTTGACCAGGTACATTCTCAGCAGGGAGAAACTCAACAATACATTCAACACTACGCAAAGGCTAAAAAGGATGGAAATGATTCCGGCCGCGCGAACAATGGATTTGAGGTTAATATCCTTGGTAGGAATAGGAAACTTGATCTGTTTGATCACATCTTCAGTATGCTGCATGATCACAATGGCATTGGTGATATTGATGACGCCAAATAATAAGGCAAGGGTACCCACGAAGCGGATTCCTATAGGCGTTTGCTTGCCCAATGGGATTTCCGGATGAATGATACTCTTCCTTAATTGAAAAGTAGCGTAGCTGTGCAATACAATGGAGCCTGTGAGCACTACGGAAACCAGTATGGTTTGGGCATCGGGAGAAACCATGGTGAGGAGCAATCCACCGAGCACCAATATGCTGCCGATAATGATATTGATCCAGGAGAGGACGGTGGTCAATTGCAGGAGTTTTTTCATTTCGGCGGAAATTTAAGGGTTTATTTTTTGATCCTTAGTTGTATGGATAATTCTTCCAGTTGTTTTTCATCAATAGTTGCCGGCGCATCCAGCATCATATCACGGCCACTGTTGTTTTTTGGAAAAGCAATAAAATCGCGGATGCTTTCACTTCCGCCCAAAATGGCGCAGAGCCGGTCGAATCCGAATGCGATGCCACCGTGTGGAGGAGCGCCATATTCGAAAGCACCCAGCAGAAATCCGAATTTATGCAATGATTCTTCCTCACTCATCCCCAAGGCAGAAAACATCTTCTCCTGCAATTCCCGTTGGTAAATCCGTATGGAGCCTCCCCCGATTTCGTTTCCATTCAACACCATATCGTAGGCGTTGGCTTTGATATGAGCATAGGGGTGCTGCAAATATTCGGAAGCTTTTTCTATGACTGGGCTATTGCCGATCATAGTTTCGATTTGATCGGGCTTGGGTGCCGTGAAGGGATGATGCCTTGCCACCCAGCGGTTATCTTCCTCGCTATACTCAAATAAGGGGAAGTCTAATACCCACAATAGCCTGAATTCATTCCTCTTGCGGAGGCCCATACGCTGACCCAATTCAAGGCGAAGCTCGCTGATGGCCTTCCTGGTTCTTTCCTCGGGGCCGGCCAGGATCAGGATGAGGTCGCCTGCGCTGGCTCCTGTGGCAGTGGCGATTGATCGCAGTCTGGCAGCGTCATAGAACTTATCAATGCTGCTCTTGAAACTTCCATCGGCAGCGCATTTAATATACACCAGGCCCTGCATTCCAATCTGAGGGCGCTTAACCCATTCCGTGAGTTCATCGGTCTGCTTGCGCGTGTACTCCGCGGCCCCGGGCACCGCGATGGCTACAACGGTTTCGGCATTATCGAATACGCCGAATCCCGCTCCTGCAATCAGTTCGCCTGTGGCAATGGCCTTTCCGCTTTTTTTAAATGCCGATTTCAGGTTAGCTACTTTCATTCCGAAACGGAGATCGGGCTTGTCATTGCCATAATCCCACATCGCGTCTTCCCAACTCATCCGTTGAACGGGTTCGCGATAGTCAATTCCATTAACCTGCTTAAAAATATATTTGATCATGCCTTCAAACATGTTAAGGATATCTTCCTGCTCCACAAAGCTCATCTCGCAGTCTATCTGTGTAAATTCAGGCTGCCGGTCCGCACGCAGGTCTTCATCGCGGAAACATTTTACTATTTGGTAGTAGCGATCATAGCCACTCACCATCAGCAATTGCTTAAAAGTTTGAGGAGACTGTGGCAGGGCATAAAATTGACCCGGGTTCATCCGCGAAGGCACTACGAAATCGCGGGCTCCTTCAGGAGTACTCTTGATGAGGAACGGTGTTTCAATATCCATGAAATTATTTTCATGAAGGTAATTCCTGGCGGCACGGTTTACGGCATAGCGAAGTTCAAGATTCTTCTTTACTTCATTCCTTCGTAAATCAAGATACCTGAATTTCATGCGCAGGTCATCCCCGCCATCCGTATCATCCTGGATGGTAAATGGCGGCGTCACCGATTTATTGAGCACATCAAAAGAAATTATTCTTACTTCAATATCACCGGTTGGAATATTCGGATTCTTGTTGCTGCGCTCGGCCACGATTCCATGCACCCGCAAAACCCATTCCCGGCCCAGAGGATTTTCACCGAGCTGCTGATGGAGATCTTCCCCCAATAACAATTGAGTAATGCCGTAACGATCCCTGAGATCTATGAAGGTGATGGCTCCGAATTTTCTGATGGTCTGCACCCAGCCCGCCAGGGTTATTTCTTTACCTGCATCCTTCAGCCTTAAATCTCCGCAGGTATGTGTTCTGTACATGTTCATGCAATTTAAATTTCCTTTCAATTCCTCTTTCCAGCAATTCATTCACTCGGGCCTGTTCACTCGGGCCTGCAAAGGTAAATGAAATGAGCTAAGAATTGAACTTGGGTATCCTGCTATGCTGTATATTGAGAACTAATTTCCAAAACCTATTCAATGCCCCAGGACTCCGGGATCATATCAGTTACACAGCCTGCTTCCGGCGAAAAAATGAATCAAATAGTTGACAGTCTGCGGTGGACGGATTCGGTGCGCCATGCCGGCGGCCAATTGATGATGAATCAGGATTATCAGGGGCCTGACTTGTTCACGTGGTCTGTAATTGTGGCTTTGGCATTCCTGGCATTCCTGATTTCTTTTCCCATTGTATCTGGCAAAATCAGGCGAAGACGCATTGCCAGGCAAATTGCTCTTGAAATGGATTTGAAAGGTAAGGAATTGGATATCACTCTCAGTGGGCAAAACAGTTTTTACCGTGACCTAAGCGCCGAATACAGGCAACGGTTTCTCTGGAGGCTGCTGCATTTCATGAGCGGAAAAAAATTTGAATATGTTGGCATAGAGGCGGCTGATGAGATCCCGGTTCTTGTTGGCGCCGCTGCCATTCAACTTACGTTTGGGCTCCGGGGCTACCTTATGGAATTTTTAGATACGATTTACCTGATGCATCACGACTACTACTATGGGTATTTTCAAACTCCATTCCAGGGTCATGTCAACAGCAGGGGTATCTATCTTTCATGGATCAATTTTATGAAAGGATATGAAAATTATTCTGACGCGCAGAATGTGGGCCTGCATGAAATGGCGCATGCACTTGCTTATGTGAATTTTTACGGGTATGGTGTGGAGGATGAAGAATTCAAACACAGGTTCAGCCTATTTTCAAAAATCGCCCGGCCGGTATTTGAAAGTATGAAATCCGGTACACCCTATTTATTTGACTCTTACGCAGCCACTGATTACAATGAATTCTGGGCCGTGTCTGTTGAAACCTTTTTTGAAAAGCCTCAGGAATTCTATCAGCAATTGCCCGAATATTACCTGGCCATGTGCTCCCTCCTGAACCAGGATCCTATGAAGAAAACGCCAATATTGATTCCCGCAGAAGCGGGATAGGTGAATTCAATTTGCCGGATTGGAAAATTCTTCCCTCACCAATTCCTCCGCTTTTTCATGCATCTTCTTATGAAATGCCGGATCGGGTGCCAGTGCCAGATAATAATACACTAATATGCATAAACCCAATCCAAATGGAATAAGCGCCATGTGACGTAGTCCGAAAGTTCCTTCATCCCATCCAAAAAATTCCCCTATCATCCAGAGGCAATTCGCGGTGATCCAAAATACCACCGCCAGGTTATGCAAGAGCTCTGCCTGAATCTTGCGCGTTTGCCATGTGATCAGGATGGCCACTGTTAAAGTGGGAATAATCATGAAAATTCCCAGGGTCCGGAAATTGGTGGCCCAGCAGGCGTCTTTGATCAACCAGAGCAGAATGTGTAAATTTTCCACCCGCCTGAAACGGGCCGGAATTGAATAGATTCGGTATTGGCTCATCTTGTATGGAAGAAAGGTTTATTGAAATGCATCCCGAATGCGGGCCTTATCCATTCAAAAATAAAAGGAATATATTCCCGGAGAAAAATAAATTCAAAAATAAACTCCGGGGCATGTGTACGCACAGGTGCTCTCGTCAATGGGCCACCCTGATCCTGATCCCTTCAGAATGACTGCTGAACTCAGGAGCATACATGCATTGAATGGTTGCCACTCCCACAGAAAAGTTTCCGGAATTAGACACAAACAACGGATATTCGAATACATAAGTTCCTTTTGGAAGCCAATTGAAGAAGAAATTGGTGCTGGCATCCCTGGTGCTTTCATAGTAACCCAAGCCTCCCTGCCATCTATAGCCGCTCAAAACATTCACTGGTTCCGTTCCTGCGGCACGCATGTCTTTCATGTGCACGTATTCCATGTCGCGGTCTGCCCTTAGTTCAATCCTCACTTTTAGCTTGTCACCGGGTTTTAGTTCGTCTCCGTCATTTACCGGCTCAAGTACCGGCCCCCTGCTGCTGTTCGTCTCCAAGAATATTTTTTTGCTGAGTTGCAACGGCGTTGCTGAGGGGGTTATCTTGTCAAGGTATTCAAAGTATTGCCAGTAAACCGCGCCCCAGGCGGGCGGGCCTGAGCTATCTCCTGCGGATGGATTGGCTTGCGAACCAACTGTTACATGTATATTGCCCATGGCAGGTTTCACATTAGCTCCCGGAATTGTTTCGCGGAAATACCCGGTACCGGCTTCTGATCCTGAATCGGATTTGAACGTCCTTTCTCCTAGACTGATGGTTACCAATGGTTCTTTCTGCAGCCAGTTTGAGCCACCTAACAGCAAAGCATAGCAGGCATCGGCGGTGGCCTTGGTGCTGGCCCAGTTCTGCGTTTGTTTTTGTTTGAGCAACCAGGTCTTCATTTCATTCACCGACTTCATGTCTTTGGCAATTTCACCGAAAGCTTCAATGAGCAGTGACTGTATTTCTGTGGGCGCCTGGTACCAGTAATAACCTCCCCGATTCTCTTTCCAATACATTCCGAGTTCTTCATTATGCATTGCATTTTCCTTCAGCGAGGCGAGAATGGATTTCGGCGTCTTCATTTCACCTGACCTGAACAAGGCAAGAGCAATCATCCCCTGCATATAGGAGCTTTGCTGCAGCCAGAATTTTTGAGACTGACTCCTGTAAAAATTATAGGCCGCTTCCGTGCCTGCCCACAACTTTTGATCTCTGAAGAAACTCCGCATGTACAGGTATTGAATAGCGTTATTGCTCAGTTGATTCTTTTTAAGGTTGGATTTCTTCTTGAGCAGGGCGTCATAATCTTCCCTGATCCGCTTGTCCAGGTATTGCAGGGCCTTTCCTGTGATCCCTTCCCAGGCCCGGATCTGGTTATCTGAAACCGCTTTGAGTTGCCGGAGATGGCCGATTCCTGTTAGGATATATTGGGTGATATAACGGTCATCGGGTCCACCCTTAAACCATGAAAATCCTCCGTTGGGCGATTGTAAGTCGCGCAATTTATCGAGACTTCCATTCAATTCCCTGCTCATTCGCATCATGTCTAAAAGCAATGCCAGGTTCTTTTTGCGTTCTGTTTCATTCCTGGCTTCCAGCACCCAGGGCGTTTCTTCGAGTAATACCGATTTTAAATCTGCATTCTTCTCCAGGTTTGAAAGCATGGCAGCGCTGTCAGTGGTCTTCCATTTTTCCAAAATAGTTTTGATGCGGGGAGAACTATTTGCAATGGCCGTGGCCAGCGCATTGGCATAGTAGCGATTGAAGGTCTGTTCCACACATTCATATGGAAATTCCATCAGGTAGGGCAGGGCCTGAATTGCATACCAGGCCGGGTTGGTTGTGAATTCAACGGTCAGGGAACGGTTGCTTAAAGATTGGCTTGCGCTATCGGAAGCAGTTTGAATTAGCTTCTCAAACCTGAAATCCCTGGCCGATTCCCCATTCATGGGTAATGAGAGGCTTTCAGTAACCAACATACGATTGGTCAGCACGGGCAGGATATTCTCCTCGCCATCGCTGTAATTTCCTGATTCGGCAACTATGCGATACTGTAATAGTTTGTTATAGTTGAAGGGTATTGTAATAGGAAAGTACGTGACCGTGCTCTGTCCGGCACCTATTGTGAAATACTGCACCGGAAATAGGTTCTGGAACCAGCCATCAACAGCCTGGTTGGTAGTGGCATCTATCAGTTGAAGCATTGCCTTGCCCACCATTTCCTTATCGCTGAGGTTTACGATCTTGGCACTGAATTCCAGTTTATCTCCTTCCCTTACGAAGCGTGGAGAATTGGGCTGGACCATCAGTTGTTTTGCGGTGATGATAGATTTTGTAGCATAACCGAACCCGAGGTCCTTGGTATGTGCCAATGCCATCAACTTCCATTGCGTCAGCGCCTCGGGCATCTTAAAAGAGAATTCAACGGCCCCGTCTGCACCAGTCCTCAGATCGGGGAAGAAGAAAGCCGTTTCATTGAAATTTTTTCTTACACTGATATTGGAGGGTTTCGATGGAGCTTCCTGCGGAACCTGCTCCGAAACTGCTTCAACCTGCAGCCCCGCTACCTTCCCTTGCAGTTGAGATTTTTCCATTAGTGCCGCGGCAGAATCTGCGGCAACGGCTCCATATATTATTTTCCCGTTATTTGGTTTTGCCGCCGCCATATTACGTCTTCCATAGCCCGCAACCTCAACATTATTCCAGAATGTATTGAGTTGATCATAATTCTTTTGAAAATATCTTGCATTGTTTTCGTTCCACCATTTTTGGTTGGATTGAACGCTGGCGAAACTATTTTGTGCAGACCAGTAATGCCAGCCTGCATATTCATTCCAAATGCCCGGCTTTTCCCAGCCATGGGGCCTAAACTGATCCAATGAAGCGTCGTACATGGCCGCGAGTAGTTCGGCTGCCAGTTTCTCGCCCTTGTTACCACTTATCCTGAGTTTCCATTTTTCCAGGCTTCCGGGTTCCAGTTTGTCCCGCACAGTCTCGAAGCTGATAGAAAGTTCCCTGTTTGTCCAAGGAACCGAAACATCCCATCTGTTGCTATAAAAGCGATTGTCTTTTACGAAGAATTGCCATATGCCAAATCCACCACGATCTTCCTCCGTAACCGGGTATTCGAAATATTTCTTTTCGCGATTCAGCGTAATAAATTCATATTCCCCCCGGGCCTCATTTTGTTCTTGCGGTTTTTCTGTTTGCAGAATCATAAAGAGGTTATCAGCGCCGGTGCCGGTCAGGAACCTGGCCTTCTCGCCTGGCTGGGCTTCATCCTGAATGGCTGTATTCCACGAATAAGTTGGAGCGGGAGTGCCAGGGTCTTTCTGTTCATACAACTGGAAATATTCAACGGCCTTCACTTCTTCACCATAACGGTCATGGGCAATGGCTTCAGCTATATACCAGCCTTGTAGGAGCGCGACGCGTGGAATATTGAATCCCGTGGCCCGGGAAGTGTTCAGGGTATCACTAAAAACCGGTTTCCCCTTTTCCCAGGTGAGCGGATCGGTCTCGTTCCTATATTCATCATGAGGAAAATATTTCAGAAATTCCGCTTCGCCGTACACAAATTGATCAGGATTAATCCAATATCTTTTGCGTATCAAGCGCTGCGGAACGCTCAATGGATAGACATGGAGTTCCACTTTTGCCGGTTCAGATTCACCGGCCAGGTTCTTGCTTGAAACCGCGATATTCCTGAAGCTATCTACATCAAGAATACCTTTTTTAGGCAATCGCAATTGCAGGACCAGAGATATATAACCCACAGGCACAAGCGCGGAGGCGCTCCGGGTTTCGCCGTTGATATCGGTAACATCGGCTTCCACCGTGTAGTCAAACACAGGATCCAGTTGCTGCGCCACTGACAGATCGGGTATGGCCGGGAATTGAATCTGGAATTTCCCGGCAGAATCGGTGATGGTCTTGCCATTTGTAATTTCCATTGTTGAAGTCCGCGGCATGCCCCTGCGGCTATACAGCCAGGGATAAACGAATCTTGCCTTCCTGGAGACGTGGTATTTTACCTGAGCTCCGTCGAGGTTATTTCCCGCATAGGCGCGGGCATATCCTGTAATGGTAACTGTATCATTCACGCGATAACTGCCCTTCAGCTTTTCCAATTCAACTTGGAATTTTGGCCGCTTGTATTCTTCAACCGAAAAATCCAGTTGGCTGTTTGTATATTCTGGTATGTTAATCTGGAAGGCTCCATGCAAGACATTCTGCGGAAGCCTGAACTGACCGTGAAAGGATCCAAATTCATTGAAGCTCACGTACACCGAATCAATGGTCTGGCCATTCGCGTCGAGCAAATCAACTTCAATGCTGTCTTTTGAACGAATAATCCTGGGTTTATGAGTGATGGAATCTTTTGTGATCCCAATTCCTTTATAAAATAGCAGTTGGCCGGCACGGTAAATACTCCGGTCGGCAAAGAGGTACACCCTGGCGTTCTTTTGCTCATAGTTTTTCGCTGTCAATTGGTCAGAAGGGTCTCTGTAATAAAACAGGCTGTATTGATAATCATCCATGAATAAATGGTCGTTCTCCCAGTTTATTTCGAGCCTGATATTTCGCTGCGATTTGGATTTTGACTGAATCCTGAAAAAGCCATTGCTGTCGGCAGTCAGGTTCTCCGCTTTTTGAAGTGAATTCTTCCTGTTGTTGTAGTCATATTGCAGGGACCATATCTGTATGGCGGCATTTGACAAGGGTTTGCCCGTTTCCCGGTGCAATGCAAAATAATCATTACCGTTGCTGGTGTAGCTGATATTGGACACATAGAAATATTGAATGGCCAATGGATTTTTTTCAAGGTTGAAATCAGCTGTTGCACTAGTGAGCAGCGCGTATTCCCCTACTGGTAATGGATCAATTTTTATTTCCACGCTATGGCTTCGAAAATCGTTGGAAGGAGGCAGGGCTTGTTGCCAACTGCGAATTGGAGAAAGAGACTGGAGTTTTTTCCAATAGGCTTCGTCACTACGATTTTGCAATTGGTCTTTCAGCGATTTGTTTAGTTTGATCAGGCGCAGGTAGAGCGTATTAAAGTTATTGTAACTAACGAGTGTCCGAAAGGGCTGGTCCGGCAGATTCACTTTTTCTGTTTGCAATTGTGCCGATGGCCTCAATATCTGGCTCAACAGGTTTTGGCAATTGATGGCTCCTTCCGTTTCTGGTAAATTTCGAATGGTTTTTTCACAAATTTCCTTTGCAATACGATATGCGTATTTGTAACGGTCATCGCCTTTCGCAGGATCATAAGCTCCTCCTTTTTCAAAATAAAATTGTGCCAGCAGGCTCCAGGCCTGGGAAGCGGCTGGCTGATTTTGATATTGGGTGGTCAGGTGATCCAGTGCATCACGGTATAGCTCGTCTTTACCGGGCATAACGGCATATTGTTTCATGAATTGAAGGCGCAACAGGTCTGCGTCCAAAAGCGCGTCCGTGTTGGCATCATGCAGGTGAAATGCCAGCAGGTTCTGGTAAATGAGCAGCGCCTTGTGGAGGAGCGAAGCCGAATCACTGGTGGCAAAATGTTGTTGCACGAAATCGACAGCTGGTTCGAAAGCCCATTTCTGATCGATCTGGAATGCAAATGCGGGTTTGGTGATATCTCTTTCGTCATTTTGAAAATAGGTGAGGGCACGGTGAGCCAGCAAATCGTATAATGTGGGTCGCAGGTAACGCGCATTGCCCTTGAGAATAATGGGGTCAAAGGGAGCCAGGGGTTTCAGTTGAAGCAGATTTTCTTCTTGTATCGATTGCAAGTAAAGCTCGCCAATCTTGCTATGGAAGTCTTCTATGCCCCAGGTGGCGATATCTTCTTTGCTGAACTGGCTCGTTTGGGTTCTGCCATATAATTTCCAGCGGTTGTTTTGAAAATAATTCCAATACATTTCTGCCGCCAGCGAATTGAGAATGGATTTCGCCGGTTCCCTGGCCGACTGTATTTCCTTTTCAATTTTCCGTATGTTCTTCCCGGCGCCATTTTCCTCAAGGTTTTGTTCCAGGTTTAACTGGTATAACAAGGCCTTGATCAGTTGTGCTTCGTTCTTTTCCTTCTTAGCCTTTTCATATATTTTATTAACCTCGCTGAGCGCCGATTTATTCAATCCTTTTTCCAGGATGAGCCGATCAATCTTTTTCCAGGCGCTGTCATAGCCTGTCATTCTGGTCTGCGCGCCTGCGTCGCCAGCCAGGAGGCTGAAGAATAGAAGGAGGCCGGTGCAGATTCTGACCAGGGTCTTGCTGGAAATCATCATTTCAATATTTGTTGGGTTCATCTTCCTGTTCATACAAGATATAAAATGCCTTTGCCAATTATGATGCCTCTTTCAGAAACTTTGCATATTTTTTTGGGATAAATATTTTGTAAAACTGGGGCAATCAAAAACCCCGCACAAGGCGGGGCGGGGAATATTTGGTTCGCTGAAATCATATTCTAAATCTTGGCAGGCCTGAAGGCTTTTCTGCCTATCACCTCGGCCATCATTTTTCCGATGTCCGCAGGGCTGTCCACTACGGTGATGCCGCAGTCCCTCATGATTTTCATTTTAGCAGCGGCAGTATCATCGGCGCCTCCAACAATCGCTCCCGCATGGCCCATTCGCCTTCCGGGAGGAGCCGTTTGGCCGGCAATAAAACCTACAACAGGCTTTGTGCCTTGGTCTTTGATCCAATACGCGGCCTCGGCTTCCATATTGCCGCCTATCTCGCCGATCATTACGATTCCATCGGTTTCACTATCATTCATAAAAAGTTCAACTGCTTCACGGGTGGTGGTTCCAATGATCGGGTCACCACCAATACCAATGGCCGTGGAAATGCCCAATCCTGCCTTAGCCACCTGGTCTGCTGCCTCGTATGTGAGCGTACCAGACTTGGAAACAATTCCGATCCTTCCTTTTTTGAAAATGAAACCAGGCATGATGCCCACCTTACATTCATCTGCTGTGATCACTCCGGGACAATTCGGCCCGATCAGCCTCGTGCCGGTGCCCTGCAAATAATTCTTCACCTTTACCATGTCCTGTACCGGAATACCTTCCGTGATACAGACCACCAATTTGACGCCGGCCTCAGTGGCTTCCATCACCGCGTCGGCCGCGAATGCAGGAGGAACAAAAATGATGGATACATCTGCTCCTGTCTGTTTTACCGCGTCATCTACTGTATTGAACACGGGCCTTTCTATATGGGTTTGCCCTCCTTTGCCAGGCGTAACCCCGCCCACTACATTGGTTCCATATTCAATCATTTGAGAAGCATGAAAAGTTCCTTCTGTGCCGGTGAATCCCTGAACAATTATTCTGGATTTCTTATTTACTAAAACAGCCATAGCCAGTCATTGAGATTTTTAAAAAGCCCCCGCGATGATGCGGGATGGGTGGGCAAAAATAGGGGATTTCGGGGAGAAACAGTTCCGGGGAAGACCGGCCACCACCAGAATCTACTTCAGCAGGTCGTCCATATTCCTCTCATTCGAAATCTTTCCTTTGAGTTCCAGCATGCGCATATCCTTTGCGTCCTGCAGAAATTCCGAAGCGAAAATAAAGTCATTCAGCAATTTGCTTTTGCTGAAAATGATTTCCTTGTTATTGCCTTCCCATTCTTTTTTGCCCTGGTACATATAAATGATATGATCTCCTATTTCCATCACACTGTTCATGTCGTGTGTGTTCACAACTGTGGTAGTATTGAATTCTTTCGTGATCTGGTAAATGAGTTTGTCAATCACCAGGGCTGTCTGTGGATCCAGTCCGGAATTGGGCTCATCACAAAAAAGGTATTTGGGATTCAGTACGATGGCCCTGGCGATTCCTACGCGTTTTTTCATGCCACCGCTGATTTCGGCGGGAAACTTGTGGTTTGCATCCTGAAGGTTCACCCTGTCCAACACTTCGTTTACCCTTTTCAGTTTTTGGGTGAAGGTCCATTGCGTAAACATGTCAAGGGGGAACATCACATTTTGTTCAACGGTCATACTGTCAAACAGGGCCGATCCCTGGAATAGCATCCCGATCTGCTGGCGCAATTCTTTTCTTTCCTCCTCATCCATCATAGTAAAATCCTTACCATCATAATAGATTTCTCCACTGTCTGGCTCAAATAATCCCACCAGGCATTTCATCAGCACCGTTTTTCCACTCCCGCTGGTGCCAATGATCAGATTGGCCTTGCCCGGCTCCAACATGGCGCTGACACTGTCTATAACAACAACGTCTCCAAAACTTTTTCGAATATTTTTGATTTCAATCATAATCAATTGCTGGTGAAAAATCGCCTGTATGTATGGATCGAGAACGGATTTTATATTTTATTATTCCCCATTTATTTTCTGCCTCATGGCAATAAGATCGCGGCCAGCACATAGTCTGCAAACAGGATCATGATACAACTAGATACTACTGCGCTGGTACTGGCACGTCCTATTTCCAAGGCGCCTCCTTTTACAAAATAACCGTAATAGGCCGGAATGCTGGATATGATAAATGCAAACGTATAAGCCTTCACCAGTGAAAATGACACATTGTATGGAACAAAATTGGTAAGCAGACCCTTATCGAATTCTGCATGGGAAAGAATATGCGCCAGGGTGCCGGCCATGCGACCGCCCCAAACGCCAAGTACCGCTGCCAAAATCACGAGCATGGGAATTACAATCAGGGCCCCGAGTATCTTTGGCATCACCAGGTAGGCCTTGGTGTTGATACCCATGATTTCCAAAGCGTCAATTTGTTCACTCACTCTCATATTGCCCAATTCACTGGCGATCTTGCTGCCCACCACTCCCGCTAATACTATACAGGTAAGTGTAGGTGCAAATTCCAGGATTACAGTATCCCTCACTATTTGGGCGATGATGCTTTTAGGAAGCACAGGGCTCACCAACTGATAAGCCGTTTGAACAGTTGAAACCGCCCCGATGAATACCGAAATGATTACTACTATGCCCAGGGACCCGATGCCTATTTCCGCGCATTGGTGCATCAGCTCTTTCCAATACATCTTCATGTTCTCCGGTTTGGTGAACATCCCTTTGATCATGAGGAGGTACCTGCCAAAATGTGTGAAAAATAACATTCGGTGTATTTAGTAAAGGCAAAAATAATTGAAAAGGTATAAGGAATCATTGTTTTTTCAGTTCGGCCAAAATCATTTCATGAAGGTGCAGCCGAAGCCGGAAATTCATATTGGTGAGCAGGCGGCAATTTCTTCCGCTTACATGGAGCCACGGATCAAATTTCATGGTAAGGCTGTACTCTTGGATATCGCCGGGATTCCGGTGGCATCTTAAAACATCTCAGTTCAAATCTTACAGGTTCGCCTGAGCGATTCATTTAGAATTGGATTGCACACCCGAATTATATGGCGGGATGATTATTGTTCTGAAGGTCCCGGAATTTCATGCATCACTCATTCCATGGTGATCTTGCTATCCCGGTCGATATTGGTTCGGGGATCGAAGCGGAAATCGTAGAACCTGGCATCGCCGGCTTTTCCTTCAATCTTTTCGGTGGACCTTCCCATTTCAAGACCTGCATTGTCAAAAGTCTTACAGGTAATATTTCCAATAAAGTTTTTTTGGAAGATAAAATAGACGCTTAAGAGATTATCCTTTCCTTCCTTGTCGTTGGCAAGCCTTACCTGTCCGAGTTCGATGCCTTTTTGCTTCAGGCTGTCTGAAACCTGAATGCCCACGCGAAATGCATTTTCAACGCCGCTACTCACGCCATGCACCACCTCTCCCACAACTTCGCCTGCTTTCTGGCCCGCGCTATTTAGCTTTTCCTTCACGGAATGGCCCGAGCAGGCAGGCATCGCGGCCAGGAAAATAATACCTGCAAATAAATTCTTTATCCCGCAAAGATTATTCATGCTGAACATCTGCATCTTTTGTTTTTTTGAGTCCTTTCCACCAGGGAGATTTTTTTACGGCCTCCTGGGTATCGGCTCCCGTTTTGTGCTGGGCATCCAACACGGAGATGAGCACCATATTGATGATGCTTCTGACCGAGCTTCCCAGTTGTAAGATATGTACTGGTCTTTTCAACCCCAATAGTACGGGGCCGATGGCATCAAAATGACCCACTTCCTGCAGCAGGTTGTAAGCGATATTACCGGCGCTCAGGTTGGGGAAGATCAGCGTGTTTACGTCGCCATGAACCAATTCACTGAACGGATAATTATCTCTCAGGATTTCTTTGTTGAAAGCCACAATGCCCTGCATTTCGCCGTCCACAATGAGACCAGGATTTTTTTCTTTAACAATTTCCCTGGCCCTGCGCACCAAAATTGCTTCGGGAGTATTACTGGTACCGAAGTTGGAATAGCTGAGCATGGCGATGCGCGGCGTGATGCCAAACATGCGCACTTCATTGGCCACCATAAGGGTTATGTCTGCCAATTCTTCGGAGCTGGGATTAAAATTCACAGTAGTATCTGCCAGGAAAAGTGGGCCTTGTTTGGTGAGCATGATATACATGCCGGCAATATTTTTAACTCCCTTTTCCGTGCCAATCACCTGCAGGGCCGGCCTCACGGTCTCCGGATAATTACGGGTGAGTCCTCCAATCACGGCATCCGCCTCACCAGTTTCCAGCATCATGCAGGCAAAGCGTATTCGGTCCCTCATAGATTTGTAGGCTTCGTATTGGTTAACACCGCGACGCTGGCGTTTCTTAAAATAAAGATCGGCGAATTCCTGCCTCTTGGATTCCAATTCGTCGGCACGCGGATCTATTATAGGAATACTTTCGAGGTCAATATTATTCGTCTCCGCCAGCATCCTGATCTTCCTTTCTTCACCTAACAATATGGGATAAGCGATACCATCGTCCAGCACTATCTGCGCCGCTTTCAGGATCTTCACGTTGTCGGCTTCGGCAAAAACCACTCGTTTGGGATCTTTTCTGGCCTTATTCCCAATCACGCGGAACAATTGGTTGTCATTGCCCAGTCGCCGGTCCAGTTCGGCACGGTACCGGTTCCAGTCATCGATCGGGTGCTTGGCCACGCCGCTTTCCATGGCCGCGCGGGCCACGGCAGGGGATACCACGGAAATCAACCGCGGGTCCAGTGGTTTTGGAATGATGTAATTGGGGCCGAATGAAATGGTTTTCTCATTGTATGCCATATTCACCATGTCGGGAACGGGCTTGCGGGCGAGTTCGGCTAAAGCCTTCACCGCGGCCATCTTCATGGTCTCATTGATCTGGGTTGCCCTCACATCCAGGGCTCCCCTGAATATATAAGGGAATCCTAAAACATTATTTACCTGGTTTGGATAATCGCTCCTGCCCGTGGCCATGATGATATCCTTACGGACAGCAGTAGCTGCTTCCCAGCTAATTTCCGGATCGGGATTGGCCATCGCAAATACGATGGGGTTTTTGGCCATCGACTTCACCATTTCGGGAGTGATCGTATTGCCCGCGCTCAATCCTATGAACACGTCGGCGCCTTTCATGGCCTCTTCGAGACTGATATCTTTTTTGCGCGTGGTTGCAAAATGGAGCCTTGTCTCGTCCAGCCCCGGCCTCTCCTGGTGCAGAACTCCTTTTCGGTCGAACAATAAGAAATTTTCATTCTTCGCACCCAGCGCCTCGTACAAAAGCACACAGGCAATAGCGGCCGCGCCGGCTCCGTTTACCACAAACCTTACCTTATCAATTTTCTTTCCCTGCAGCTCCAGCGCATTCAGCAGGGCGGCCGAACTGATGATGGCCGTACCATGCTGGTCGTCGTGCATCACCGGAATATTCATGGTTTCTTTCAGCTTCTTTTCAATATAAAAACATTCCGGCGCCTTGATATCCTCCAGGTTTATACCGCCAAATGTGGGCTCGAGCGATTTTACTATGCGAACAAATTGATCAGGATCCTTCTCGTTGATTTCAATATCAAATACATCTATATCGGCGAATATCTTGAAAAGAACGGCTTTTCCTTCCATAACAGGTTTGCCTGCTTCAGGACCAATATCCCCCAATCCCAAAACGGCCGTGCCATTGCTGATTACGGCCACCAGGTTTCCCTTGGCAGTGTATTTGTAAACGGATTCGGGGTTTTCCTGAATTTCCTTGCAAGGCACAGCTACGCCGGGAGAATAAGCCAATGACAGGTCTCTTTGCGTTTTGGCCTCTTTGGTGGGTACAACTTCAATCTTTCCGGGCCTTCCTTTGGAATGGTATTCCAAAGCCTGCTGTTTGCGCAATTCATTTTGCATATATCTGTAAGATAAGGTGCTGCAATATAACTAAAAGCGATTTCATGGCTTATTTCAGAATTTGTTGAATGGGATGAGAAGGATGCCAGCTTTACTTATATTTGAAATCAAAATTATCGAACCATGAGTTGGCAAACTTCTAAGAGGAAGGCATTACTCGTTGTGGTGGTCATGATCACCAGCACGCTTTGGGTGCAGGCACAATATGATCTCAACGACAAAATGCCGCTGAACCCTCATCTGCAAACCGGTAAACTGGCCAATGGGCTAACCTACTATATCATGAACAATCCGAAGCCCGAGCAAAAAGTGGAGCTTCGTTTGGTTGTTAACGCGGGTTCCATCTGTGAAGACCCTGACCAATTGGGTTTGGCCCATATGGCAGAACATATGGCCTTTAATGGAACAAAAAATTTCAAAAAGAATGAGATCGTTTCTTTTTTGCAGGATATAGGGGTGGGATTCGGGAATGACCTCAATGCCTATACAAGCTTCGATGAAACGGTATATATATTGCCTATACCAACAGACAAACCCGACAATCTTGAAAAGGGATTCCAGGTATTGGAAGACTGGGCTCACAATGTTACTTATAAAGATGATGACATCGACGGCGAAAGGCCGATCATCCTGGAAGAAAGTCGCTTGGGAAAAGGAGCCAATGAAAGAATGTTCAAGAAGATATTACCGAAATTGTTCAAAGGTTCGCTATACGCCGACCGGCTTCCGATTGGGAAAGACAGTATTATCAAGACTTTCAAATACGATGCAATACGCAGGTTTTATCACGATTGGTATCGGCCAGACCTGATGGCAGTATTAGTGGTGGGAGATATAAAAGTAGAAGATGCCGAAGCCCTGATCAGGAAACATTTCAGTGGCTTAACCAATCCGCCTGACGAACGCGAACGTAAATACGCCAGCGTGCCTGCATACGATTCCAGCGATGCATTGGTGACTACCGACAAGGAATCCGTCCGTTATCAAACCGGGCTGGAATATCCTGCTTACAAACAAATGCCATCGGTAACTTATGGTGACTACCGCAAAGACCTGGTGAAAGATTTATTTACTACGATGCTGAACCGTCGCATGCAGGAGCTGACGCAAAAGGAAAACCCTCCCTTTGTGTTTGCCAATGCCAGTTTTGGCGGGTTTGCAAGGGGATACGAAAACTTTAGCGTATCCGCGGGTTCAGGCGATCAGCCGCCAGCCAGGGCGCTCCAGGCAGCCGTTGAGGAAGTGGAAAGAGTGAAGCGGTTTGGATTTACGGCTGCGGAATTGGAAAGAGCAAAGAAGAGCATGACAGCTTCCTATGAAAGGATGTACAACGACCGCGACAAGACGGAATCTTATTTGTATGTGGAAGAATTCATCCGGAATTTCCTGCAGCAGGAACCAATTCCGGGAATAGAAAAGGAATATTACCTGGTACAGAATTTTGTACCAACCATCACCTTGCAGGAAGTTAACAGTGTGGCCGATAAGATGAAGGGCCAGCAGGATTACTTCGCCTACCTCATGGGCCCCGAAAAAACCGATGTGCAACTTCCATCCGGCACGGATTTGCTGACTGAAATAGCCCAGGTTGAAAAAAAGGATATCAAACCCTATGAAGAGAAAGCCATCGCCAGCCAGCTACTCAAAACAAAACCCAGGCCGGGCATGGTGATTTCTGAGAGCCAGGACGCAAAAACCGGTACAACAGAACTGAAACTATCCAACGGAATTACAGTAACGCTCAAGCCAACCGATTTTAAGAATGACCAGATATTGATGTCTGCTTCCAGATATGGAGGAACCAGTAATTATGGAGTGGCAGACAAGTACAATGCCGCCTACGCGGTCAATGTGGTTAACGCAATGGGTTTCGGAGAATTTTCACCCACCGACCTTCAAAAAATCCTTTCCGGCAAGTCAGTTTCCGCGAATCCTATATTGATTGCCGAAAAGGAAGGCATGAGCGGAAGTTCCACTGTGAAGGACCTGGAGACCATGTTTCAACTGGCCTATCTCAAATTTACGGAACCCAGGAAAGATACTTCCCTGTTTAAGTCGTTCATTCAAAAGAACAAATCGCAATACGCGTTGATCGGAGCTAACCCCCAGGCGGCTTTTATTGACACGGTGATGAACACACTATATAATGGAAACCCACTGGCGCCGATTGCGGTTCCCAAATCATCGTATTTTGAAAAAGTGAATTTAAACAGGGCTTTCCAGATCTATAAGGAAAGACTCGGCGACCTGAGCGGAATGAATTTCGTTTTTGTAGGAAGCTTCAGGAAGGATTCTATTCTGCCACTCATTAAGACTTATATCGCGAGCCTGCCGGCCACTGGCAAAAAAACCAGTTATGTAGATCAGAAAGTGCGGCCCGTCAATGGCAGGAAAAAGATGAATGTGTATAAAGGCAAGGATGAAAAAAGCCTGATACTCACTTTTTATTCAGGCGAAGTGCCATTCAGCGAGGATCTCGAATTAAAGGCGAAGGCAATAACCGAAGTGCTGAATATCCGTGTAATAGAGGAATTGCGGGAAAAGATCCAGGGCATTTATGGAGGCGGCATATTCGGCGGGTTGGAAAAAACTCCTTATCCAGGCTACCAGTTCGTGGTGCAATTACCCTGCGGACCCGAAAAGGTGGATACCCTCCTCAAGGCAATGCAAAATGAGGTAGATGACATCATGAAAAATGGCCCCTCGCAAAAAAACCTTGACAAGGTGAAGCAGCAGTGGCGGGAAGCACATAAGGATGAAATAAAACAGAATGCCCCCTGGATGAATCACCTGATTGGCGCTAAAGTGGAAGGTGAAAATATAGACAGGTTTGTAAACTACGATCAATATATAGACAAGCTGACTGTGAAAGATTTGCAGGAAGCGGCACGGCTATTATTAAGCGGGAAAAATCGATTCACCGCGGTGATGATGCCCGAAAGTTATGCAGACGCTGCCACCACTACGGCTAACCGAAATAACAAAGTGGTGGAAACCATTCAACTGACCAGTCCGGAAATCAAAGTAGATCTCTATGACAATGCTGAAGTTGACGGAGATGAAGTGACACTCTATTTCAATGGCAATAAAATACTCACTAAGTATAAGCTCACCGACAAGCCATATTCCATTAAGTTGAAAGCCGAGAAGGGCCAGACCAATGAACTCGTGATGTTTGCCGATAACCTGGGTACTGTTCCACCCAATACCGCTTATATGAGAGTGAGCGCCGACGGGAAAATCTATCAGGTTAGAGTGGATTCAGACCTCAAGACCAATGGGAGCATAAGATTCAAGATAAAATAAACGATTCAGTCTGATCTTCAAAGGGTTCCGGAAATTGCCGGGACCCTTTTTTATCCCCCATAATTTTTTTTATAAAATTTTCCGAAAAATAATAGGAACTATGAATTCTTGTATTATATTTGTAGTGTACTAATACAATAGTACACTAAAGCACTAAGCAATGATATCCATTCAAAATCTACATTTTGCCTATCGCAGGAAGAAGGTTTTCACGGGTCTTAGCCTGGACCTGAAGTCGGGTCATATTTATGGATTATTGGGAAAAAACGGCACCGGCAAATCCACTTTACTTAGAAATATCGGTGGTCTGCTTTTTCCCGACCAGGGTGCTGTGCAAGTGATGGGGCATATTCCCGGCAAAAGGGAACCGGCTTTCTTACAGAAAGTGTTCATGGTAGCAGAGGAATTCTATCTGCCCAATATCAGTCTCACTAACCTGGTATCATATAATGCACCTTTTTATCCGCGCTTCAGCCAGGAACAATTCAACCGATATATACGTGAATTTGAGATTCCCACGGATGCGACCATCCAGGACATGAGTTATGGGCAAAAGAAAAAAGCATTGATCAGTTTTGGCCTGGCCTGCAACACTTCCCTGCTACTGATGGATGAACCTACCAACGGTTTGGATATAATGAGTAAGAGCCAGTTCCGCAAAGTAATGGCCGGTGCCCTGGACGAAGATAAATGCGTTATCATCAGTACCCATCAGGTAAAAGATCTCGAGAATCTTATTGACCGCATAACAATAATTGATGAAGGCCGCATACTTTTCGACCAGACGGTAGAACAAATCACCGGCAGGCTTAATTTCAAAATTTCTTTCGATCAGGAAGAAGTGAAATCCGCCATCTACAGCGAAAGTTCACTGAAGGGTAATGCCATCATAACCCGCAACACAGGAGGCGAAGAAAGCAAACTCGACCTGGAAATGTTATATAAAGCAATCGTCACCAATCGTGAATCCATTCAATCTGTATTTAACTGATAAAGATATCCAACATGAATAATGCATTTAGTTTTTCAAGACTCTGGCTGCTTATCAAGAAACAATGGTTCGATAACGTGAAACTATACACGCTCTCCATATTGGCAGTTTTCGGATTGATGGCCATTATCTTCTTCATCTGGACGTGGACCAGCGGTCCCAATTATGATGAGGCAGAGACTTATATAATCTTTTTCGTAGGACTTTTCGTAACCGGGCTGATTTTCGCCAGTATATCATTCGGTGCGCTGGGCGACAGACCCAGGGGGATCTACTGGCTTTCCGTTCCCGCTACCCATCTGGAGAAACTCATATGTGCTATCTTTTATTCCACCATCCTGTTCACCGCATTTTATTTCGCATGCTTCTATATCATTCAGCCAATAACATTAATGGTACTGGAAATGAAACCCGCGTATTCAGTGAAAAGGATTCCTCATTGGAATGAAGCCATGAAAGTGGCCATGTATATATTCTTCGCATTGCAGGCATTATTCTTACTGGGGTCCGCATATTTTGAAAAATACAGTTTCATCAAAACGGCACTGGCCGGCCTGGTGTTCTTCCTGCTCGTCGGGCTATATGTAAATTTTATACAACGCAATCTTGTTCCACATAATGCCGGAATGCGGGGACTCGCGAGTTTCGCGGTCTATGAAACGAAGCAGATGAAAATATACAGGTTGGACCAATGGGTGGAAGACACGTGGATTTTCCTGCTGAAGTATATCTGGGTGCCAGTTTTTTGGGTAGCAGCATATTTCAGGCTCAGGGAAAAGGAGATATGATCCAAACTTTCTAAAAATTCAAATCATGCAATTCAAAGATACTCAAGCTATATACCTGCAGATCGCCGACTATGTTTGCGAGAAGATTCTCCTGAAAGAATGGAAGCCCGAAGAACGCATACCCTCGGTGAGAGAGCTCGCTGTGCAATTGGAAGTAAACCCCAATACTGTAATGCGCACATACGATTTCCTGCAGCAGCAACAAATTATTTATAACCAGCGGGGAATTGGTTTTTTTGTGTCGCCCGATGCAATAAAGCATGCCATTGCTTACAGAAAAGAGGAATTCACTCAAAAAGATCTCCCGGCTGTATTCAGGAATATGTACCTGCTTGACATGGAGGTGGAAGAACTCAAGCCTAAGTTTGAATCATTCGTAAAACAAAATTTCTCCTAAGGTCATAAACATCGAACATGAAAACAAGTAACAAGATATTATTAGCATTGGCACTACTGCTGTTTGCCTTATTTACTGCCACTGACCTGGCGCTTTACGCGAAGTATAAGAAAGGAGACTTCATTACCCAGGCACAACTGGATGAATCAATTAATAATTCAAAACAGCTGGATAAGTTCAATAATATCAGCATTGAAAACTGTAATGGTATTTCCCTGGTGCCTTCAGACAGTTTTCTTCTGAGAACCAACCGCAACGACAGAACCGAGATTAGTTATACTGTTGAAGACGGTACATTGTATATCAAACCCGCCGGCAAATATTCAGGCGAAAGAGCCTATGCTAATGCCACCATATTTTGCCCCTCCTCAATCAATCTTTCATTGAACAATAGTGAGCTGGGGTTGGGAGAGCTGAGTTGGAAATGGATCAGCGCCCATGTAGTGGCCAGCGGATTGTATATAAGCGCCACTATTGATTCGTTGACTATTGAGGCTGACAATGATTCCGAAATCCGCCTGCAGGATGAGGGCATAGTGCGCAAGCTGAACCTCCGGCTTAATCAGAAGTCCAGATTTACCATGGATCAGGGCCATTTGGAAGAAATTGGAATGGTGAATTTATCAGATAGTGCCAGGCTTGAAGTGGACGGTAAAACCCTGAAGACCTTTATCGAAAAAAACAACCATTAACTAAAACAATTTTAATACCTGTTTTATGAAAAAGAATTTATCAGGCATATTGATGTTGGCAACTCTGCTCTGCCTTTTCTTTGCCATATATTCCAGGCTCGAAAATTTTTCACGTGTTGAAAAAGCCACAACGCCTTCTGGAACAAATGCGCCCCTGCCTGCCGTAAGCCATGAGCCGCATATGTTATTCCTGCCCGAATGATTTCTCTAATTCCACTAACGAGTCATGAGTCACTACATCATAGAAACTCAAAATCTCTCTCATGAATTCCGAAGAGGCGAGAGAGTGCCCGACGGACTTGACCTGAGAGTGCCTTCGGGAAGCGTGTATGGTTTCCTTGGTCCTAATGGCGCGGGGAAAACCACCACAATCCGCCTGTTACTTGGCCTATTAAGAACCGATGGTGGAAAGATTGAAATTTTCGGCAAAGAGTTTTCAAAAAACCGCATTTCCATCCTGCAACAGGTGGGCGCACTCATTGAACAGCCTTCATTGTATGGCCACCTTACCGGTCGCGAAAATCTGGAAATATTAAGAAAGACCTATGGATGCGACAGGAAGAGGATTGACCAGGTGCTGGAGATGGTTAGCCTCACTTCTGCTCAACGCAAGAAAGCCAAAAACTACTCCTTTGGAATGAAACAGCGTTTAGCCATTGGCTTGGCCTTGCTGAACGATCCCGCCTTACTCATCCTGGATGAACCCACTAATGGCCTGGATCCGGGCGGGATCATTGAAACCAGGGAATTGATCAGGGACCTGAATGCGCAACATGGAAAAACAATTATCGTATCCAGCCATCTTTTGAGCGAAGTGGAAAAAATGGCCACCCACGCAGGCATCATACACAAAGGACGCCTCTTATTCCAGGGTTCCCTGGAGCAGTTGCACCTCCTGAAATCAAAACAATCAGCCATCGAAATAGAGGTCAGCAATACGAAGCATGCAGCCGATTTGCTCGGTGCTGGATTTCGCATAAAAAATATTAATGGCAGCCGGATAGGACTTGAGTTCGAAAGCAAAGAACAGGTAGCGCAGATGAACCGCATTCTCGTGAATGGGGGTGTGGAAGTGTATCAAATGGCGGTCACGCAGAATGACCTGGAAAATTTATTCATTCAAATCACATCTGAATAAATCATGGCGGCGAAATTTCTCAGCAACACAAGCGGCGAATTCTTAAAAACAAAAAGAACGGCTGCATTTTGGCTTACTCTCCTTGGCGCGGCCTTTGTGCCCATCATAAACTTCATAAAGTGCGTAGCAAGGCCTGACGTATTTGTGCCGAGGTATAAAGCCAATGTTTGGAACATATTTATCAATGAGAACTGGGAAGTGGCTTCTGCCTTCCTGCTCGTGGTTTATATCATTTTAGTAACAGGACTCGTAATTCAAATTGAATACAGAAATAATACCTGGAAACAGGTATATGCTTCACCCAGAACCTATGCCGACATATTTTTTTCCAAGCTGATCGTAATGCTGGTGATGATACTGCTATGCTTCATCCTGTTCAATGTATTCATTATTCTTAGCGGTTTGGCCATCAATCTTGCCAGGCCCAATTACAATTTTTATTCTACCCCAATACCCCTAATGAAGATGCTGCTATTGTCGGGACGAATGTTTATCGCTATTTCAGGTATCATCGGTATTCAGTATTTCCTCAGCCTCCGGTTCAGGAATTTTATTGTACCCATGGCGATGGGGCTGGGTCTGCTGATCGCTGGCTTCATCATCCGGCAATGGGAGCATATCGATTACTACCCTTATATGTATGGCATCCTGGCCTATTTCAAGAACCCTGGCCTGCCACAGGATACTTTGCAGAAAGTATTAATTCATTCCGTACTCTGGTTCGGTTTATTCCTGGGGCTGGGTTTTGGCTATAGCGTTTGGAGAAGGGAGCGGGGATAGAGTCAATTTGAAATTACTCATTTCTGATTGGGTAATGGATCAACTAGGATCTCCACTATCTGAAGTGAAAATAATTTATTCAATTAAAAAATTCAAATCATGCGCAGACAATTATTATTTCTGGGTTTGACGCTGTTGCTGGCCAATATAGCTCTCGGCCAGTGCGATAAACAGTTGAAGTTGAAATGCGAAAAAGCCACCAGGATGAATGCAGATGGATCCATGGGGGAAGATCAAGATGTGCATGTTGACATTGTTTTTTCCAAAGACAGTATAAATCTGGCAGTCACAATGCAGGATGGCCGCCAAATGGAGATTCATGGTTTCATAAGAGAAAAAGACTGTAAGATGAACAGCGCTTTTACAGAGGGAAGCATGTTAGCCAAAGTAAATGGTATCATGCTTCGCGACGGAACCGAAAAGGAAGAGAAACTGATATTCACGCTTGAAGCGAAGAATGGCAAATTCAAATTGTTCGGTGCAAAGGATGTGGCTCCCGGAGCCGATCCCGAAAAAATGTATTTCGAGATCATGGACCAAAAGCAGGATTGAAACTGCTGATCAAGGCAGTCCCATTTTCATATGCGAAACTGGCTTAAATATACCATCTGCTCCGTGCTCATCATACCCTTTATAGCCTCAGGCTGGGTGATATGGAGAACTTCCTATAAGGGATCTGATAAAATCAGGCTCATGCAGGAAGATTCTGCCTTTACTTCTTTGTCGGATGTTCTCAGTCTTCCCCAATTCAGAAACAAAGTGGTTTATGTGGATGTGTGGGGAACAACCTGCACTCCTTGCATGGAAGAATTGAAAAATTTTACGCCTAAATTGACAGCGCGCTACAGGAATTCGAAGGACATGGCCTTTCTGTATTTATGTTTGGACCGTCATCCTATTCCGGAGCTCCGATGGAAAGAAAAACTGCGTCTATTGCAGCCCGAAGGATATCATGTTTTGATAAGGGGAGGCGCCGGGGAGAGAAAACTTGCACTCGAAATCACGGGAGAGGCCAGTGAGGGAAAATTTTTCCCCTACCTGCCCTATTATTTTATTGTAAACAGAGAAGGCCGGATTGTTGGCAGGCAATCGGCAGATCCGGAGAATTCAGAACTCAGACCAAGCGACGGAGCATTGCTTTACCAAAGATTGGATTCAGTGCTTGCGAGCCATTGAGATTTTTCGCCGGTGGCTTAAGTTATTGCATTGTTCCAGCTTCTTAAAATGATCTCTTATTCAGTTCATTACTCAATTCTTTTTATGCGAAATGAATTTTTAAGAAAGCTTAAGGAAATATTTTCTATGTCTTTGGAAGAAGCTTTGCGAACAGGAGCTAAATATATCGGGACGGAACAAATCTTATTAGGACTGATCAGGGATAACGATAATAATGCGCTCTGGTTAATGACTAAAGCCATATTGAGATAATTACCTTGTTAAAAGCATTGTTGGTTATAATGCCGTGGCGCCCTTCAAAAGCTTAAAGATGATATGAAAAAGAACTTATTTAAAACACAGGTTGCCAAGATCGTCTTCTTGTTTATTAGCTTTGTACTTACAACTTTTATTCTTGGCGGCTTTGTATTAAATGGACTATTAAGAGTTCCTTCCCAAATAGCCAATGTAATAGTTATCATTGCTATTTTGGTGATTACATGGCAGGCTTATAAAAAAGAAGGTAAAAACCTTTCGGAATTAGGTTTAAATCCAAGATTACGAAACTTTGGTTTTGGATTGTTGGGCTTAATTATTGGAGGAATTTTTGTTATTCCTCTTGTTTACACAATTTCGTTTATCAAAGGATATCCTGTAGTATTCAATCCAAACTTTAATGGCTCTTATGTTCTCAGTGGATTATGGCTTTTGCTTCCCACCGTAATGCTTGAAGAATTAGCTTTCAGAGGAATTTGTTTTAAAAAAACCGTCGAAATTTCAAGCGTGATGACAGCAAACATTATTTTCGCTGCGCTTTTCATTTTGTCTCATTGGTTAAATCTTGCTGCATTCGGAAACCCTGTACTTATGACAATCTTGCTTATTTCTGGTTTGGGACATGTACTCTATGCGACTGCTTTCTTAAAATCAAAAACATTATATTTTCCTGTCGGTCTTCACTTGGGAAACAATTGGGTTAGTCTATTTGTTTTTTCAAACATGCACATTAATGATCCTACGATAGAGCAAGTAAAACCATCTTTGATATATGTAATAAGCGATGAAAAAAATTCTCAATTTAATGGACAGTTTATTTTAACGACAATAGTAACTGCCATTTTTTTTGTAGTTTTCATTTTAGCTATCGGCAAATGGACGCCAAATAGAAAACTAAAATTCAATTAAGGACTACAGCCAGCAAGTGCATTTGCAATAGCACGGCCGACCATTAAGCACTCGTCTATAAATCATTTATCGGCCCCGATAGTTATCGTGGTTCAGGCAGGACATTGGCCATTATGCAATTATTTTTATCTTCAGCTTTAGTATTTGAATTTAGCATTAGCTCGGGCTCACAGTCCGTTATTGCCATGCCATCACAAATGCTTCAACGGAGCATGGCATTGCCGAAAGGAAAGAGGATAGTGGTTTTGGCAACTCGAAAGTGACCCGGTTCAGTGGTTTATTTAAGCGGTCGGGATTGTCTTTGAATCAAGAGGCCGAACAGATAGTCCGCGATATGATTTCCGATTCGGGCCCATCCAGAAATTCAACAATCGATACGGAATATTTGTTGCTTGCCATATTGAAGAACAAGGATAGTAAGGTCTGCGAAACCGTGACCCAGTT
>CALFNL010000374.1 GCA_937902875.1 uncultured Bacteroidota bacterium
GGCAACCACACGATGAGGGCCTACAGAAATTGGATGAAGAATTTCAGTAGCAGTTATTTTTTTGAAAAGAGCATCACTGTAGTGAACACGCTAAGAAGCCCCGATCCCGTGCAGCAAACCGCTTCATCAGGTTATAAAGTTCAGTTTTTCCCCGAAGGAGGCGATCTGGTTCAGGGGCTTCAAAACAGGTTGGCCCTTGAAATTTTGGACACCAACGGAAAAGGTGTGGAAGGCTGCCAGGGTGCCGTGCTCGACCAAAATGGAGATACTGCTGTTCAATTTAAGTCTGTCAGGTTTGGAATGGGAAATTTTTATTTCCGGCCTGAGGCCAATAAGACTTATCACACGGTGATTAAAATTGGAAGCGACACAATTATCCAACCGGCGCTACCCGGTATCCTTGAAAAAGGGTTCGTCATGAACCTGGTTGATGCCGATGGCGACAGATTGAAACTGACCGTTGAAACAAATACCACCCTTCCGGATAAGACCCTGTTGCTGCTAATACATACCAGGCAGGTATTAGACCTTACGGAAACTATGCAATTGGAGCAAAACAAAGCAATATTTTTTATTGACAAAAAAAATCTTGGTGAGGGAATTTCCCAACTGACCATATTCAACAACGCCAGGCAACCTCTTTGCGAAAGATTGTATTTCAAAAAGCCAGGGGCACTTCATTTGCGCGTAGAATCCGATCAAAAAGAATATATGCTCCGGCATAAGGTAGAGCTGGGAATTCAATCGGAAAATGAGTCGGGAAGTCCACTCGCGGCCAACCTGTCAATGTCTGTTTTCCTGCTGGATAGTCTGCAGTCGCCTGAAGATGGTGACATTCTGAGTTATCTCTGGTTGCAATCAGACATTAAGGGCTATATTGAATCGCCCGAATATTATTTCAGGAATTCCGGGAAGGAAGTGGAAGAGACTACCGACAACCTCATGATGACACACGGTTGGAGAAGGTTTCGTTGGGAAGACGTGTTGCATGGTGAAAAAAAGATACCCGAATTCATTCCCGAGTTTGAAGGACATACCGTAAGGGGAAGAATTCTGGACAATAAGAATTCCACGCCTGTCGATGATATTACAGCTTATTTGTCTGTTCCTGGAGAAAAATCTTTGTTTTGCGCCGCCACCAGCGACCAGAATGGTAACCTTCGTTTTGATGTTACTGACTTTTTTGGGTCTGAAGAGGTGGTGGTTCAGACTAACGGCTGGAAGGATAGTTCTTATCACGTTAATATTCTGAGTCCATTCTCTGAAAAAAATTCGGGCATTGTATTGCCCAGGCTCAGGCTCTCGAAGGATCAGGAAGACCAACTCTTGGAAAGAAGCATTAATTCACAGGTTCAAAATGCATATCTGGCTGCGCAGATTAATAAATTTTTGAACCCAATCACGGATTCAAATCTATTTTTTGGCAGGCCAGACAGAACTTATTTACTGGATGATTACGTAAGGTTTAGCAGCATGGAGGACGTATTTAGGGAATATGTAACCGAAGTATTGCTGAAAAGAGAGAGCGGAAAAACCCATACCAGGGTTGCCCTTCCCGGCAAAGGATTCTTTGATGAAGACCCTCTTGTACTGGTAGATGGAGTGCCTCATTTTAATCCCGATTCCATTTTGGCATTAGACCCACTCAAAATGAGAAAGCTGGATGTAGTGAAACGAAAGTATTTTATTGGTCCGGCCATTGCACCGGGCATTATAAGTTTTATCAGCTACAAAAAAGACCTGAGTGAAATTCAATTGGAGCCGGGAGCACTTGTGGTGGAATATCCGGGCCTGCAATTGTCAAGAGAATTCTATTCGCCCACCTACAATTCAGAAGCCCGGTTGAACGATCGCATTCCCGATTTGAGAAATGTATTATATTGGTCCCCTGAAATAAAAATTGGCGGATCTGGTAAAGGACATGCATCATTCTATACTTCTGATCAGCAAGGTAAATATGCTGTAATGGTGCAGGGCATCACGCCTGATGGAAAAGCAGGAAGCCAGCTAATTGTGCTTGATGTAAAAAACTGAATAAATATTCAAGTCGAGTCATTAACTTCCCATTACAAACTTCAATAAGCCATCTTAGCTCAGTTGGTAGAGCGGTTCACTCGTAATGAACAGGTCACCAGTTCAAGTCTGGTAGATGGCTCAGTCTCTTTCAAACCGATGGATTGATAAGTGCCGGGATGCAGGAAATGGTTAACCATTTCCTTTTCATTTACTACGCGGAACTTTTTTGCCAAATCGTACCTTTTCTATTCATTTGATAGCCGGATCATGGCTCAGGGCTCATCTCAAATAATTATATGTAATTGATTAACAGCTACTTACAGTAGTTAGTGCAGAGGTTACATAAGCTATGCCGGCGTTTACTAATTAAATACAATATGCAATGAATACAGGCGGGAAATTTTCAGATGCGGAACTGATGGAGGCAATACAAAAGAATGAAGGGAAAAATGATGCCATTAGATTTCTGTACCAGGAATATTTTGATAGCCTTAGTTCTTTGATCACATATAATAGCGGCAGCACTGAAGACGCGCAGGACATATTCCAGGAAGTAATAGTGAGTTTTGTTCAAATTGTGCAGGATGGAAAGTTCCGGGGAGAATCGAGCATCAAGACTTTCTTATACGCACTGGCCCGTAATACCTGGCTGAATGAACTGAAGCGGAGAGGTAGAATGACTCAGAGGAACAAATTATATGAAGAAGGGCGCGACCGTTTTGCCGTTCCGCCTTCTGAAGCATTTGAAAACAGGGAGATCAGGAAACAACTCCTGGCCGCAGTAGGCAGGCTTGGGGAAAGCTGCAGAAAAATCCTCGCCCTTTTTTATTATGAGGGGCAGTCGATGAAGGAGATATTGGAACAGACTTCCTACGAAAATGACCAGGTGGTGAGAAACAAAAAATACAAATGCCTGAAGCAATTGGCCGATTTAATAAACAATGACAAGATCATAGCTGAAAATCTGAAACAAATAGATCATGAACAAGGATTTTGAAAATACAACTGAATTACTGGAGAAATACCTGCAAGCGGAGCTGTCGCCGGAAGAGATGCGGCATGTTGAAAACAGGCTGCGTGAAGATTCCCGGTTATTGAATGATTTGAATAATTTGAAGATGGCCCTAAACGCCATAAAACTTGATGGCTTGAAGAGCGAGGTGGCTGAGATAAGTGAAGCATATATGGCCGGTAACAGGGAAAATAAAAATAATCAGAACCGCGGCAAGATTCGGTCAATTGGTTATTATGCCTTGAGAGTTGCGGCCTTGTTGCTAATCGTGGCAGGCTCCTACCTGGGCATTTTGTATGCTACGGTATCGCCTGAAAAGATATTTGCCGAAAATTATTTTCCATATGAATTGCCTGCGTCAAGGTCAGGTTCTCAGACCAGTGACCTGGAAAAATTTTATACCTCGTCGCAATGGAACCAGGTATTGGCCCTGATGGAACCAATGGAAGACCGTACACAAAAGGAATTGTTCCTCGGTGGGCTCTCGGCCATGCGTACGGGCAAATTCCAATATGCCATAAAATTGTTCGAAAAGCTTCTGGAAAACAATAAAGCCAACCAGGAACAGACTTATCAGGATGGTACGGAGTTCTACCTTGCGTTGACTTATATCAAATTGGGAGATTATGACAAGGCCCGGCCTTTGTTTCAATCAATCAGTAAGGATTCGCGACATGCCTATCACAACCAGGTGCACGCGATAGATCTCTTGAAATTGAAGCTGTTGAACTGGAAAAAATAATTACTCTCAAGCGCCGGTTACATTTTGTGCAGCGGCGTTTACTAATAAAGGATATCGTTTTCCTATGATTGATCAAAAAAAATCCAATTGCCAGGTTACAATATTGATTTCAGTGTTTACTAATTATCAGAAGGTTCCCTGACAGAAAAGATTGACAGATTTTATTATAATATTTATCCATTCCTTTGAAGAACAAATCCTAAATCCATCAAGAACCAACTAATCCAATTCCGATGAAATGCCCAACCCTGTTCCCTCAGTTCAACATGACCATTGTGTAAAGAAGAATCCAGTTCCGTTGAAAACCAAATTAAGAAGCCAATACTATGAATGACCCCTGGTGAGCGGAAATTCCACATTTTTTCTCCTTCCTCATCTTGCAGATCCAGTTCCGGAAAACCATCAGCAAACCTCTCAATATATTTCCGGGAAGCAGCTACTGCTTCCCGGAACCTGGAGGGAAAGATAATACTGGATTCAGGAATTACCAGCTTCCCATTTCCACGCCATCCCACCGTTGTTCTGACATAAGATTCAAATTATTTTATTGGCCTTATTTTGTTTTCTGCTTTTTCTTAGGAGGGAAATGGCCAGAATTCCCGTCATTCCCAGGATGCCGAGCCCCACAATTAACCAGGTTCCTGTGCAAGATTTGTATAGGGGTTCAAGCTGCCCCACCAAAATCAAATGCGCCCATAGTGAGGGGTTTTTCATGGTGGATGGGAATTGCCGCATGAAGTCAAGTTTGGCCAGTCTCAAAGCGCTTGAAATATCCTTTCCCTTTCTCAGATTTTCGTGAAACTTGTTCATGATGAACGCAGTGGCTTTGTCGTCGGCGCGCCAGAGTGTAGTAATTACACTGGGGCAGCCCGCGTAGAGTACTCCCCTGCTGAGACTCATCACACCTTCTCCCTGCACAAATTTTCCGATTCCGGTTTCGCAGGCGCTTAAGATCATCAGCTTTGTTGAATCCAGGTTCAATCCATAAAGTTCATTCAGGTATAGTTTGAAGCTTTCAGGCTTCAATGCATTAATAGGAAAAAAAGCAATGAACGACTGGGATGGTTTTTCCGTATTCATTACCGCATGCGTGGCCAGGTGCAGGATACCATAGTTGTTTGCATTCTTCATGAAGCTGGCCTTTGTGGCGGCGGAATCCATCAGGATTTTTCCTTCCAGGGCTTTCACTTCTATTTCAGTAGCAGGCAATTGATCAAGTGAATTGGAATCGCCAGGCAGGTATAATCCCTGGTTATCGAATGGGGCCATGGCCAGCAGGTTTTCATTTCCCTCATTGGAATTTGCGCCTGATTGGCCCGACATGAATTCGGTGGAAACATTATAGCTGATCGTATAATCTTCAATCAACATTCTTTCCGTTGCCGGATTCCTTAGTATTTCAAAGGGCAGATAATAGAAGGCGCCATCGGGCAGAACAATCCACTCTATCTTGTTCCTGAGCAGATCAAAAGCCGGTTCAACCAGTTGGGTGAACAAGCCAGTGCTAACTGTTTCGTATAATTGTTGTTGCCCATCTTCCATATTGTATAAACTCCTTTGCAGGGCCTTGATGTGTGGCCAGTCGAGCTGATTGGTGTTCAGGGAAAAATGACTGATCTCATTTTTGGTGATCGCGAAAACGTGCAAAGTGGAATCCGTGAAATACAGATCAAGCAGGGCCTGATCATCCGAGATTCTTGTCTTTTGAAATTCCGTCCGGGATGGAAATTCTCCATAGCCCTGAATATCCTGAGGGTTCAGGAATCGTCTGATTTTCTTTTGGAGGAATGACAGGTCCAGCTCTGTGTTTCTCTTCTCCATATTCAATTCCACACCATTAATGCTATCTGGCGCCTGGTCTGCCTTCACCTGCAATCTGGCAATTTTATACTTGAGGTTTCTCTCTTTCTGCAGAAGGCTGTCTGGTACCTTCGACCGGCTCTTCACCGAAAATTCCTGAAGATTCGCTACCAGCACGGAGGACTTATTTCTTTCGGCAATACTGAATGCTGTCCAAAGCAGAGAGTCCCTGCCCGTGATATGGTAGAGACTGACCGCAATGTCAACCGCTTTATGATAGGCCTTATTATTGTTTTTCTTCAGAAATATTCTGGCTTCGTCTGTATCCATGCTCCTTTCCAGATAGGTTGCCAGGTCAATGGCCGAAAGATAGGCGGAAAGTGCTGCAAATTCATACTGGATATCTGAAGTGGTTTTGTACATGATTTCAAACGTAGAAGCCTTTTTTATCAGGGCCCTGAACAACATGTAAGAAGAGAATGTGCCCCAGAAATTAGTTGGATTGCTGTACAGGCTGGTATCCGTGAATTCATGTTCCAGAGAAACGATCGCATTTTGAAATTGGCGGATTGCCAGAAAAGGCTGGCCCAGGGCATTCAGATAATCGCCTTTATAAATGTGGAATAGACCGCTAATCCTTGCATTTGTGGAATGTCCGTTTTCGTTCATGATGCTTTCAGAAGCATTCAGATAAAATAAGGCGGAATCATATTGTTTCAGCATCAGGTGTGCATCTGCAATTTCATTGAGCAGGCCCGGGGCATGATTCAAATTCCGACTGTAATGGAAATAACGAAGTGCTTCCTGGTATTGTCCTAACGACATATAGATGTTTCCAATATTCAGGTAAATTGTATCGGTGAACTGATGAGTCTTCAATAATGAGAGATAACTATTCAAAGCTTCATCGTATTTTTCCAGCTTCACAAGGGCAGTGGCGATATTCAATTTGAAATTCACTTTTTCCACGCTGTCGGCATCTGGTTTTCTTTCGATTAGCTGGAGCGCTTTTTCGAGATAGTTTTTGCTCTGAAGAAAATTTCCTCCTTCAAAGTATAAGGCTCCGAGGGTATTATAAAGTCTTTCCACTTCAACGGTGAGTGAATATTTATTGGCCAGCCCCTCGGCTTTTTCAAGTAGCTGTCTGGTAGAATCGAATTGACCGTTACGGTAATAGATAGCGCCCGCATAGAGCAAGGGTTTGAAATTCAGGGAATCGATGAATCCGGGGATTTTGGGTGCCAGGTCAAGCGCCCCCAGGTATCCTGCTTTGGCATTTTCATAGTTTCCGATTACTTCTTCGAGAACTCCTTTCTTCCACATGCAATTAAATAAGAAAGTATCGGGGGCACGCGAAGAGTCGCTATAAATCCGCATCACTGATTCAAATAATCTGCGTGCCTCGGCGTCAGTTTGGTCGGTAGGCTTTTCAAGCCTGTAGAGGCTATCTGCAAAGCGGTAATTGCGGCTTATTTCCGTTGCAACAGGATCCATCTTTCCCGACCTGGAGAAAGAAAAGAATAATAACAATAAAACAGTGATGATGCCGGGTTTACGCATAAAAAATGGCGATCATGCCTGATCACCATTCTTACATGAACGTGGAATGCTTACAATTAGTATTAGTGGCTGGCTACTATAACTATATGAGGCGGACGAGGGTTGTAAGAACCTTCACGTCCGAATAATAATTTCACAAGATTATTCTTTGCCGTATTTATGTCATTTATCAGGGCCTGTGGCACGTCAGAAAGCCTGTTATAATAGCTGATCTCCACTTTTATTTGTCGAAGCGACATGTTACTGCAATCGTTTAGGCGATAGAAGAGAGTGGCTTCCTTTTTCGATCCATTCAAAGGAAGTATGCCGAAAAGCCCGGCAAGTAGTGACCTGTTGAGGCTGATGACGCCGGTGAGGGTATCCACTTTTATATTTTTGGAATTACAGGTGTAGTTAGTTCCACCCGCGTCATTGGGGTTATCGAACTGGCATTTACTGAATTTGCCACCTGTGCCGCACACAGGGGTGTTGTTGGGGTCCCCATTGTAGATCGGGATGGCCAGGGTATCATTGTCACTTAATATATGCACCCCGTCAATAAAAGTGATCCCTGCCGTGATGATCTTGGTAAAGCAGGTATCGTTGCTTCCTTTGGCAACCCAGCCTACCTTGAATACCAAACCACTCTCACTGCTGGTTACATTGATGGCTCCTGTGTTTTGGTCAATTACCAGGCCATCCGGAAATGCCACATAAGTTCCGAGCCCTTTTCCAGGAAAATTCCTCGGCTTCGCAATATAATCTATGCCATCGCCTAACCATTGTGCACAGAGTACCGAGTCCCCATAATCAGGCGCGGAAGCGCAGCGCAAAGGCGGATCATTTGGTGGTGTTACTACCGGCGGTGTTGGATTTACCGGAATTGTGTCGGAAGGAGAATTGGGAGTAGTTACCTCGTCGGCTTTTTTCATGCACGCAAAAAAAATGGCTACAATAAATAAACCAATAGCGAGGGATAAATAAGAACTGCTCAAAAGATAACGGATCTTTCCTGCTTTCATATAGGGTGGATTGAATGGTTGGAAACGCCGAATTTCATTCAGCCTTTCGAAAAATCTAAATTAATGACTTGAGGATTAAGATGCAAGAGCTTAATTGAGGAATTCAGAGCAGCGATAAGAGTAATAATATTAATAACGTATAATCAATTAATAATGAAATATATATAACAATTTTCATGAAATAAAATTGGAATTTAATGACATAAGTCAATTACATTCGTAGCACATTTATAATCAATCAATTACATCTTAGATCGCGCCCTCTGCGGGAACTACACCAAGGCCAGGGTTTTCGCTCACAAGTATCCTGCCTTTTTCATAACTAATACCAGTTGCCAGATCTTCTTCAAGGAGCAGCGGGCCGTCGGCATCCAGGAAATCAACCTGAGGCGATAATTGGACCATGGCGGCTGTGCCAATACTGGATTCATTCATGCAACCCAACATGATCTTCATTTCGTATTGCCTGGCTTTCCGGATCATTCGGATGGCCGGTGTGATGCCACCACATTTGGTGAGTTTGATATTGATTCCATGAAAATGATTCAGGCATTTGTCAAGGTCTCCCTCTCCAACGCAGCTTTCATCCGCAATCAGGGGCAAGGGTGATTGCGCATGAAGAATTTTCATTCCTTCCCAATCATCTTTTGCAAGAGGCTGCTCCACCAATTCCACTCCGAGTTCTTTGAGACCAGGGAGTATTTTCATGGCATCTTGCAGGTTCCAGGCCGCGTTTGCATCCACCCTGAATAAGGCGTCAGTATGCTGTTTTAGGGTATTCATAATCGTGAGGTCATCTTTGGTGCCGAGCTTTATCTTATAAACAGGCCAGGGTTTTTCTTTGATCTTTTCAATCATATTCGGAATGGAATCGATACCGATTGTATAATCTGTCAATGGGGCATCGGCCAGGCGGGTATTCCATATGCGGAACAAGGGTTTGGAAAGAAGCTTCCCATAAATGTCCCAGCATGCCATATCGAGCGCGCATACCAGAAAGGGATTATTTGGAAACAGATGGTGGAGATAATGCCAATACCTTTCGGGATCGGTAAATGCGAATTTTTCAATAAAAGATTTTTTGGATTCGATATCCTCCACCATTTTTTCTACAGGGATATTGTAGTAGGCAATGGCAGGCGCTTCCCCGAAGCCCCTGATACCATTGAATTCCAGTTCAACGATCAAAACGGGTTGATGAGTTTTAGTGCCCTTCGATATGGTAAATGGATGACTGAATTTAAGCTGGTGCGTGCGATACCTGATCTTCATAGTCAAAATTCAAAATATTCAGAATTCCTGTCTTATACATTTGCATGATTTTGGAGCTATGCGCTCCTTGCACTGCTATGAACATAGCTGGATAATTCATTGTTGAAATCCCTTGCCTTGAGAAGTTCTTCCAAATTAATATGCATCCTGTAACGCCAGTAGTGCCGGGGGTTTGCCGGAATATTGATGCGCTCCTCATGAGGATTCTGTCGGCGAAGTTGTCCATCTATTCCCATCAGGTCCTGCAACAGGAATATGCTCCACATGGCCGGCGAATAGAGATGCTGGATCACGATTGCTTTATTGATCCAGGGTTCGCAGTAATAAGGCGCATCACCCGGATGTTTTAGCTCGTGATTATAAAAATGCTGGGTCCTCGTGCGATCTTCTTCCCAAAAATCGCGTATCGTGCTCATGTCGTGTGTAGAAGGGGTCACTACCGATAAATAGGGAGCTTTTCCGAGATCAAAAAACTCAACCCCGGTGTTTTTGGGCATGCGCTGAATTTCGAGACTGAGAATGCCCAATTGCTGCATCACTTCCGGCACGCAGTGTGGCACCATACCCAGGTCTTCCCCGCAAACCAGCATATTCGTGCACCTTTTCAATGCCGGCAATTTGTGCATGGCCTGCTTTGCCCAAAAATCATCCTGGCGACGGTAGAAATAGTCTATATATAAATTTTTCAGCTTGTACTTAGAATCTTCATCCAGGTATTTGTAGGAACTCGTATTTTCCATGGCAATCCTGAAGTGAAATTCCTGTCCACTCCTGTCCTCCTCTTCAAACAGGATTACATTTGAAATGAGCTCGTAAAGGATTTCTTTGATCCTTTCATTTTGATCATTCTTTTCGAGGCCTTCAAAATATTGCTCTACCTGCCGCTGGGTGGAGAATTCACCTTTTAGCCGGTATGAATTGTTTTCAGCAGGAAGCAGGAAGGGGCTGATAAGGTTCGCCTCACCCCCCACCAAGTCCCGTAGCACCGATTCAGTAATATAGGGTAGGCAATACCGTTGGTAATTGAACGGTATTCCCTGATGCTCAAATTCATTCAGTTTAACCGTTATGGCCGGCACAAAATGCCCCATAACCCCTTCCACCGCGTGTATTGGGATGCTCCATATCCTGAAAAAACCGAGAATGTGGTCGATCCTGAAGGCATCATAATAATCACTCATTTGTCTAAATCGTCGCTGCCACCATTTGAATCCATCTTCAGACATTCTATCCCAATTATATGTAGGGAATCCCCAATTCTGCCCCTTGACTGCGAAATCATCCGGAGGAGCGCCCGCCTGCATATCCATATGAAATAATTCAGGTTCCGTCCAGGCGTCGCAACTGAAGCGATTTACGCCGATTGGAATATCTCCTTTCATCACTATTCCATTCCTATGCGCATAAACGGTGGCCGCTTTCAATTGACGGCTGAGATGGTATTGAACAAAATAGTAGATCCCGATCTCATCGAAATATTTTTGGTCTGGCGATACCAATCCCGCGATTGTTTTCTGGTTGTATTTACCATATTGCTTCCAGGTGTTAAAATCTGCATTCTTGTATTTATCCCTCAGGTAACAAAATGCGGCATAAGCTATCAGCCATGAAGAATTGGCTTTGAAAAAATTCTTGTATTCTTCCATTTCAAAAAAGGAATCCTTTTGCTTGGAGTAAAGAACTTTGATGGCGCCCCATTTCAGACCAATTACCTGATCATAATCCAGATCGGGTAGTCCATTCAGTTGTTTTAGTTTTTGACGAAAGTATTTAATAAGGGGAATATCTTCTTTCCCCGCAACTTCATGCAGGTTGAGGTAGATGGGGTGCAGCGCGAATGCCGAAATGGCCTTATATGGATAGGAGTCTTCCCAGGTATGAGTGGAAATGGTATCGTTCACAGGAAGGATCTGGATCATTTTCAATCCCACTTTCTTTGCCCAGTCCACCAGCATATGGAGGTCTGTAAATTCCCCTACGCCCAGGCTCCCGGCGCTGCGCAGGCTGAATACGGGGATGCACACGCCGGCGCCATGCCAAATATTATTGGGCAGGTGTACAAATCCATCATGAACGATCGTGACTTTTTTCTTGCTGTAGTAATTGTCGTGCAGCAACCGGTTATTGCCTTCTTCATATTGCACGAATTGATTGTCTCTGGTATTATAAATCGCATATTTATAGGCAACCGGAAAAATTTCCCTGGAAAGATTTAGCTTGATGGTCCACCAGTTTCCTTCTTTACTCATGAGCAGCGGTTCATTCTTGTTCCAATTTCCCAACACTTCATTGCTGCCCAAAATGCATAGGGCCTCATTTTTATGAAGCAGCGGGGCTTTTACTTTGAATATATGGGTATTGCCCCGGTAGGGACCAGGCTTCACGGGCGACTTTTGACCCTTGAGCAGTACATGTTGAAATGCCGAAGTGTAAAATGCATTTTCAATTGCTCCCGCATGGTTCCAGGTATCCACTACCTGAATTTCTTCAGCGGTGATCTTTCTGATTTCAATGATTCTGTCATCACCCCACTCCAGTACCGTTTCGCCGTCTTCTTTTTTGAGAAGGTACTTGTAGCGGATATTGTCCGGCATTTCCTTCAATGGCTGTTCCAATTCCAGCGTATAATGCCAAAACTCTTCATTGAGATAACTCATGGGCGTAGCCGCTTCGGACATATTATTGCCCAGCTTGGGATGGGTACCGGAAATGAATAATGCCTGGCCGAATTTTGTGGAGAACCGGAGATAAAAATGAATCTTCATCATAATCCTTTATACATGTATTCATGGAGAATCCCTGACCAAACCGGACAAAAATACTATTCAGTGTGTAAATATTACATATTCTTGCCGAATCTTCAAGAAAACAAAAGAATCATCCCTTATCTTTGCCTGCAAAATTTATAGGAATGCAAACAAAAAAAAGTAAAGCTGCCCGCGCCATTTACTGGTTATTATTTCTCGCATCAGTAGCTTCATTTTTCCTGGTCTATACATATTATGGCCATTTCATTACATTGACTTTCCCTTTCATATGTTTTTTTCTGGTCAAATCCCTTGATGTTATTTAGAGATGTGCTCTGCTCTTCATTGCATTTAATATGAAGCGAATTTGTGCCCTCTATAACCGAATTTGTAATAGTCGCAAACGCATTCAATATAAAAACCCGCAACTTACGATGCGGGTTTTAAAATGATATGATGCTCTAATCAGCCCGAGGCTTATTTCACTTCTTCAAATTCGGCGTCCGTAACATTTTCCGAGCTTCCGGCATTGGATCCATTCGTTTTTGCACCTTGGTCGCCACTTGGCTGAGCGCCACCCTGCTGGGCCTTGTATATTTCTTCAGAAGCCGCTGTCCAGGCCTGGTTCAATGCAGCCAGAGCCTCGTCAATTTTAGGCACATCCTGGAGTTTGTGCGCTTCTCGAAGGCTGTTCAAAGCATTTTCTATGGCAGATTTTTTATCGGCAGGGATCTTATCTCCATAATCCTTCAGTTGCTTTTCGGTTTGGAAAACCATACTGTCGGCCTGGTTGATCTTTTCGATCTTTTCCTTTTCCGCTTTGTCTGAAGCTTCATTGGCCTTGGCTTCGGCCTTCATTTTTTCTATTTCTTCTTTATTCAGGCCACTACCGGCTTCAATGCGGATCTTCTGTTCCTTTCCGGTGCCTTTATCTTTTGCAGTCACGTGCAGGATTCCATTAGCGTCTATATCGAATGTCACTTCAATTTGAGGCAGGCCACGTGGAGCGGGTGGAATCCCGTCAAGGTTAAACGTGCCCAGGCTCTTGTTTTGAGATGCCAGGGGTCTTTCTCCCTGCAGCACATGAATCTGAACGGCCGGCTGGTTGTCTGAAGCCGTTGAAAAGACTTCCGATTTCTTGGTAGGGATCGTAGTATTGGAATCTATCAGGCGGGTCATTACACCTCCCATGGTTTCGATGCCGAGACTCAGAGGAGTAACATCCAGCAACAACACATCCTTAACTTCTCCGGTAAGAACTGCACCCTGTATGGCTGCTCCAATGGCAACAACTTCATCAGGATTCACGCTCTTATTAGGTTTCTTTCCAAAAAACTTTTCTACAATTTCCTGCACCTTGGGTATGCGGGTAGAGCCCCCAACCAGAATTACCTCATCTATTTGAGAAGTATTCAATCCTGCATCTTTGAGTGCCTGTTCACAGGGTTTCAAACATCTTGCAAACAGATTGTCGGCCAATTGTTCAAACTTAGCCCTTGTCAGTTTTTTTACCAGGTGCTTGGGAACGCCATCCACCGCGGTAACATAAGGAAGGTTGATTTCTGTTTCACTTGAAGAGGAAAGTTCCACCTTTGCTTTTTCAGCAGCCTCTTTCAATCTCTGTAATGCCATCGGATCCTTTCTCAGGTCAACATTCTCATCTTTCTTGAATTCTTCGGCCAGCCAGTCAATGATCACTTTGTCAAAATCATCTCCTCCCAAATGGGTGTCGCCATTGGTAGATTTTACTTCAAATACACCATCTCCCAATTCCAGGATGGAGATATCAAATGTTCCTCCACCAAGGTCGAATACCGCAATCTTTTCGTCTTTGTGTTTCTTATCCAGGCCATAGGCAAGGGCAGCGGCTGTGGGTTCATTCACAATCCTGCGAACATTAAGACCGGCTATTTCTCCGGCTTCCTTGGTAGCCTGACGCTGCGCATCATTAAAATAAGCAGGCACCGTTATTACCGCTTCGTTTACTTCCTGGCCCAGGTAATCCTCCGCTGTTTTTTTCATTTTCTGCAAGATCATGGCAGAAACTTCCTGGGGCGTGTATAGCCTGCCATCTATGTCAATTCGAACCGTATTATTGTCACCTTTTACCACTTTATAGCTCCAGTGCTTCATTTCTTCACCCACTTCGTCGTACCGGCGACCCATAAAGCGTTTAACAGACATGATGGTATTTACAGGGTTGGTTATGGCCTGTCTTTTGGCAGGATCGCCAACTTTGCGCTCTCCGTTTTTGAGGAAAGCTACTACTGACGGGGTAGTTCGGCGGCCTTCATCATTTGCGATAACCACCGGCTCATTGCCTTCCATCACAGCAACGCAGCTATTAGTTGTACCCAGATCAATACCTATTATTTTTCCCATATAATTAAGATTTCGTTTAGGTTAGAAGTTCAACTAAAACTGACAAGCATTATGCCATAGGCTCAAAGGTGCAAAAATGGCAGAAAAAGTAACTTCTCCTTGACAAGCTCCCATACCAATTTCAGGCAGAATACCACCAAAAGGTTATTGCTTTGCCGGGTTTAAGCAGCTAAGTTTACAGGGGACCTGAGGGTTCGGATATTCATGTTAACAACCCAATTGACCCCGGAGAGCAAACCTTATCACTAAAAACTTTCCTCCATGTCAACGAAGTCATTTTCCCGTAAAGAAAGCATCCGCGTAGTTCCTCTGAAGCAGCCAAAGGCAAAGATCAGGCTTGACGAATTGTATGAGGGCCATAAAGTCAAGGCATCCGCAAAGGCGAAACTCACTTACCGTGGAGGCCCCCTCTTAGCCAATGCGGAAGTCTTTACTATTTTCTGGGGCAAGAGTTGGGCCGGCGTGCCATTAAAGCCGTTGGTGGAAAATCTGAATAAATTCTTTTCGGCCATCTTAAAAAGCAACCTGATGGTGCAGATGACCGAATACAATGTGCCGAAATATAAGATCGGGAATGGCAAATTATCCGGGTCTGTTGTGATCAGCGCGGGAGCGCCGGCACATAGCATAACAGACTCGCAAATTCAGAAACAATTGAGGCAATGGATTAAGACAAAAAAATCATTCCCCAGGCCCGGCAAGAATACATTGTACTTTATCTATTTCGAAAAAGGTGTTACTGTGTCAATGGGAGGTAGTAAATCCTGTTCTTCATTTTGCGGGTATCATGATTCTATAGGGAATGGAACATATTACGCGGTGATGCCATACCCCGGTTGCGCCGGATGCCTGGGAGGACTATCGGTGCTGGATGCCCTGACAGGCACCAGTTCCCATGAACTCTGCGAGTCGATCACCGATCCCGTTCCGGGTTCGGGATGGTATGATGACCATAATGGAGAAATCGGAGACATCTGCCCATGGCAATTCAAGAAAGTTGCAGGATACGAAGTTCAGTTGGAATGGTCGAACAAGAAGAAGAAATGCATCTGAAAGTTCGTCGATCAGAAAAGATTCTACTAATATTTAAGTAATCCGACAAAAGAAATCGATTTAGGCGAAAAGAATATTTTTCGAATCTGTTTCACGAATGATAATAACATTTATTTAAAATTTATAACAATACCTGCTTCCAAAATTTTTACCATGAACTTATCCCGCCTTTTTAAACTGGTAGCCTTTCTCCTCTTATTCCTGGTATCATGCAAGCTAACGCGCGTAGGCAGATATGATGCCATTGTTGACAATACCATTAACGATGTGCAGCAACAGTTGAGTAGTTTTTTTGTGAAGGCTGAAACTGAAGCGGGAACCGAAGCTTTCAACTATGCGCATTATAAAGATTTCTACGATAATTTGAAAGTGGAAATGTCAACCCTTCGTATCAGATCGGCCGCCGTAAATGAAAATTCCATTGCCGACCAGGAAGTGGTGTTATTGGATGATAATATTAAGAAATTGGAACAATTGCATAAACTGGGTATTCACAATTACGACGAAATAGGGCTGTTGAAGAGCGGATTCGAACAGCAATTGGCTGCCATCATAAAATTGCAACTGGCCTTGAAGAATAGAGTGAAACAATAAAGAATACTTCACCAAAAAAATCATTTAGATGGCATTGAATATTTCGGACCTTGTTAAAGAAATGCTGGATGGAGCAAAGCCCTTGCTTCAAAATTTTTGGAATGATGCAAGGCCTTATGCCGAAAAAGAAGCCAAGGCTTTTGCGTTAAACCTCGCAATGATTGAAAAACTGAAGCGGAAGGGAAAAATCTCCAAAGAGGCGGCCAGGCTGCATGTGGAGATTCAAAAGAATTCCTTTCGCACCGTGCTGCTAACCATCGAAGGAATTGGCATATTGGCGGTAAGCGCGGCTCTAGATGCGGCTTTCGGAGCAATAAGAGGAACCGTGAACAAGGCGATCGGTTGGGCATTGCTGTGAACCGGGGAGAAGCCCATTCTGCATGGGATTGCACTATCAATATTGGTATAATTAGATGTGAAATGAAAAGCAGATCGCATTAGCTGGCCCGCGAGTTGGTATATGATACCGAGGAAAAAAAGGAGGCCATATGTCCTGACAATTTATATCTTTATTCATAGCATACTCTTGCTATGAAAACAATCGTAATCATTTCCGC
>CALFNL010000375.1 GCA_937902875.1 uncultured Bacteroidota bacterium
GAAATTGTTTGATATTGTATCAATGAAAGAAGGATATCCCAGGGCAAACCTGTCCTGGAATAGCAGCGCCGAATTAAATGAATTCATACTGAGTGTACTGTTGTATGCATGGTTCAGCGTAAAACTTGTGAATAGTTTTTGAAGGCTGGGGATAGCCGTCAGCCCTGAATATGAGATGCGCCAATTGGGCTTAGGCAGGTATCCCGAAAATGGATTTGATTTTACAGTTGGACCTCCCGTTTTTAATAGGGAAACAGAATTTGGATCCTTGTTGGTATAGGCGGCGATGAATGCCGGGATCAGCACGTCCTGAGCATATCTTCCGTAACCCTGATAATAACCGTCGCTGCCCACTACCTGGCTGTAGGGATTGAGCTTACCCAATCTGGCAGAAAGTATCTCCCTGTTATTCTGGAACTGTTTGAAAGTTTCACTGATCGTATTCGGATTGAATTTCCTGAACAAGGTCTGGAATGAAATATAGCTGACGCTAAATCCCCCGCCAGCATACGGATTTAAATGACCGAATTTCCCATTTCCCAATGAAGTATCCCTGAACAATTCGCTGTAGGTCTTGCTGAAAGTTTTGGTGAGGTTAAGGTCTATATGCAAGTCCCTGAATGGTTCCATTTGAGCGTTGGCATTGAATTGCTGGTCGTAGGTTTGCCTGAACAGGTTATTCTGCAGAGTATCCCTGGTAACGAGACCAACACCCGCCGCCCGGTTGAGCCAAATGCTATCAGGCTGCCGGCCGAAAATAAAATCAAGTCCCGGCGCCATACTATTCCAGTTCTGCCCGAGGAATTTGGTACTGTCAGTATATCCCGGGAGAAATGTTGTAGCTCCGTCACTATAATTAAAAGTGACCTGTTTTAGAGATGTCAATATTTTGCCAAGGGTTTTTGTAAAGCCATTCAGTTCTGGTAATTTATTAGGATCTCTTTTCGGTTTTTGGTTTTTATTTTTTGTGGTATCCGTTTTTGCACGAGGATCGCCGGGCAAAACTGGTATCCCTTTGGGAGGCTGGGTAACCCCTGGAGCGCCGCGTTGATCAATGGCGCGCAAAATTCTGAATTTACTGTAAAGCCGGTTAAAATCAAGAGCAACTGTTGCTGCCTTTGCGTTGCTGTTCTGAATTGTATTTCCAAGGCTGATGGCCAGGCGTGAAGCCCCTATCCAGCTATAGGTTGTTTTATATGTCAATGATGCCGTGGTCCAATCGAGTAGCGGGAATTTGGCAGTTGGCAGATTATAGGTAAAATCCGCGCGTTGGTTATAAAGTACATTTCGGCCGCCCTTCACGAAATTATTCCTGACAGTGTCTTTTTGTAACTTCGTATTCAGCCGGCCGGCCGGCTCATCCATGCGGGAATTATTGACGGCTTCAAAATCAAAATTGAGAGACCTGCTCAAATCCCAGCGGTAGCTATAACGCCTGTCGAATGTGAAGAATTTATCATAGGTCTCGGGTATCTTGAAAGTATCAGGCAATGTTCCAGGAACATATACCTCTCTCGGGCGCAGCGCGCCGAATTGCCTGTTAACGTCCCATCTTACGCCGATAAGAGAAGGCGTAAAGTTTATATTAAAATCCTTGATCAGGTCGAGCCATCGCGTTTTGGCCTTTATCAATTTTCTGAAAGGTTCCCATGGCTTCGTTTGTCCTATATAGTTATATCCCATGCCGCCCCTGTATTTTTTAACTTCGTTGCTTTCAATCAGGGGATTGTGCTGTTGAATAGAAGTATAGGAATAGCTCAGGTCAAAATTGGATATGCTCCAGATCCGCTGCTTCTTGCCTGCGGGCTGGGTCTTTCGCACATTTGTGAAATTGATAGTCTTGATTGTGGTGATGTCAATAGCGCTCGTTCTGATCGAATCCTTTTCCTTGGCATTGGTGGCCGTCTTGATTTTGTCCGTCAACTTTATGTCCTGGTCATAGGGGTCAAATTCAGGTGTGCTGGTGGTTTGCGAATAACTGGCATAGAATGGAATTTCCAGGCCCAGGCTTTTAGGCAGGAGTTTACCCAATTGCAAATTGGTTGCCGCGTCAATCTGCACAAAATTATCCTTGGCTCTTTCATTTACACCCTGTTCCAACGTTCCAAATCCAACAGAATGTGTGTTGGCGGATATGGTGAGATTCCCCAGGTCGGCCAGATTGAGATCCATTCTACCCAATGATGCCCATCCTCCCTTTTCATCCAATTCGGCAAGCCGCAATTCGTCAATCCAAACCTCCGTGCATACAGGAGCGGCTGTTGGGTCTTTCGGGTTTTCCACTCCAACTAATATTCCCTTTACTTCTCCCAGGTTAGGATTGCCAATCACAGAATAGGTTCTGCCACCCACCACTTTATGATAGATATTATTGGGATTGTATAATTGAAGATTTCTTTCAGCCTTTACCTGTTCCAGGGTACCCAGGTCAAAATCGAGATTATTTTGCGCCGGCCACACCGTTGTGTCAGCATAAATTCCCATGCCGAGTGGCGTCACTTGTATAGGAATTCTGATCTCATAAAAATTATTGATAAAATCATTTCCGATTCTGATCACGGCGTCAATTTTTCCATCTACCGGAGGCTGGCCGGCAACGCTTTCGGCATGCAGGAACATCAATAACCTGCGGTACTGTCTCAAGTCGAGATTGAGCGTCTTAAATACGCTCCTGGCTTCACCGTCTGGCAAATTACAGATCTGCAGGCTCATGGATTGTTCATTTTGGAGGATATTGATGCCACCATTACTCAGCGATTGCACCCTTTCAATTCCAGGCGGAATAATATATGGAATGGGTTGGCGCTTGTCGTTCTCTTCGATATTAACAGCGCTCACGTTAAAACTCGTGGGACCGTTTACATCAATTGGTTTGTATTGTCCCGCCGTGTCCAGGTCGTAGGTGAATCGCCTCCATTGATTCCGAACCAGTTCGAGCTTTGCAAATCGCATCACTGTTGAATCCTGGAACCCGGTAAGAAACATGCGGATGAAACGGATGGATTTGAAATCTGGAATATTGCCTACTTTCTTATCATAATCATTTATGGGGATGCGAAACTGGTACCAGGTCTGGTTTTCCTTGGAACCATCAGCCAGTTGCACGCCAACCGCCTTTCTATCCACTATAAAATTTTGCCCGATCTGCATGTCTGGATCCCCGGAAGGTTTTATTTCAACACGGTACTGGAAGTATTCTTCATTTTCATTGAGTGTATTGTCATGATTCAGGTCTTCCGCGTCTGGATAAAGCGTCGCGGCTGAAGAAAATTGCGAATTAGCCGATGAAACCGGCGAATTACCCTGGGGGCTGTTAAAATTCTTATAGCGGCCCAATATTCCGGTTCCCTGATCGTCGTATGCGGGATCACGATAGTAACGGAAATTATCAGCCGAAGGATCCTCCACTGCATCCTGGTAAGCCCTGGAGCCAGCTCCGAAAGTGGTCTGCAGGTCGTTGAGGTATTGCACTTTTGACACTCTTTCACTATCGTCGTTCTCCCCGTCTAGCCCCACGTCCTGGAAAGGACGATCCGCCGGGTCGTTGCTGAATGCCTGCGTCACCTGTGTGGGATTCCTGGGCGCCTTCCCCCACACGGATGTGTCTGTTTGAGCCGGGATCTTGGGTGTAGGCAATCCGTTTTCATAGAACCTCCTGGAATCCTTCAAAATATCTTCCGACACATTGCCCAGGTTAAAATACAATTCTCCACCCGCCGGGTTTGTATTTTTTATGAATGGATCCAATAGCCAGAATTCAATGAACTCAATATTGCTGGTTTCAAAATCTGTCTGGTCGATCGCCCTCATCAGGCCTCCCCATCTCGTTTTTGGATTTAACAACTTACCATTGGCATCAACATTATTGACACTGTAATTATATGGCCCCTTATCCGTGGGATAATAAGCCAGGTCGAAAGTCACCAATTGATTCTGGCCGAAATCGGGCGTCCTTTCGGGGAAAATTTCCGCGTTGGATACGGCTCTGACCCTTGGGTCAGACAATTCAGCAATGTTATTACGCAAAGGGTTACTCGAATTTTTCTTTTCCTGCAGAATGGGTTCAATATTGTACCAGGCCAGTTTTGCGCGGTTCATACCATAACCCAGGTCGTTATACAGATCTGCTTCCGGAAAAAGCAAATTCCCAAGCTTGTCTGTTGCCCCTGAAGGCGTGCTTGCAAGCGCCCAACTGATCAGTGGAAAGCGCAGGTCAATACTGGCCTTGCTGCCTTCAAAATCATCGATATAAATCAGGCCATTCCTGCCCTTTCCTATTTGGGGAGGATGACCCGGAGCCATTTTAGCCGCCTCTCCAAACGCCGCAATGCTGGAAATCCCCTGCGGTGTATAGAATGGCAATTTATCCAGGAGCCTGTTCAGTCGCGGTATCTCGTTGTTGTAACTGAAATCAGCACCCAACATAGTATTTCGTATTGGATCCTCGCCATAATTCATTTTGGTGAAGTAGGGTCTTTCACTCAACCTCACGGCCGTGGCACCCAGCGATAGGTGTTTATTGGCCAGGTAATCCATTCTCAATCCAAGGTAGTTGCGCTGTTGCAATCCGTAAGTTGCCTGGTTTTCAAACTGCACATTCACGGGAATTCCGGAATTCAGTATGGCCTGGTTGATGATCTTCAATGTGCCCAGGTTGTAGTCGATCACATAGTCCACGTTCTCCTGCAAGGTTCTGCCCCCACCCGTGACTGTTACAGATCCCTGGGGAATATTGAACGCGTTCAGTGATATTTCCGATTGCACTCCGGTAGATTTGGCGATGCCCTTCATCACAAAGCGGTCCAGGTTCGCATAGGTTTGCGCGATAGCCTTAATAGTATCATAGAGTGGATAATAAATATATTTCTGGCGCAATGTGGGATCATTGAATGCGAATTCAAGGTCCCTTCCAAATGGTTCCAGTACGGGAAATATGATCTGGGCCTGATTTGAAACTACAGTAAAGCCTTCCAGGTAGTCAAATACTCCGTCTGGCTGAGGGTCGGCCTGGTTATTCAACCTGTCTAAATTCAGAAGCGTTAAAAGTGGAACGCCGGCCTGGTTCCCTTCTGGAAGATATCTTTTTACACCACCCCCCGGTTCCTCATACATCACGTTCAATTGAAATCCCACCGGATCAAGGGAAGTGAGATAATCGCCGTTATCACTCTTCAGTGTATATATATTCTTCATCATCAGCTTCCAGATAGGCAGATTGGTTCTGGCAGAAGTAGCTTTTAATAATTTCAGGAATAAAACTTTTTGTACTCCCGAAGTGGAATCTACAGGAACATCCTGTGAAAATTCTCCCACCTGGTAAACCCTGCCATTATAAGTGTATTGAAATGCAACTGCCAAAACTTCATCTGACTGCAATGGTGCCCTGAGAGATAGATATCCTACCTGCTTATTATAGGTATATTGGGAAGAATCCAGTTTGCGCGCATAGGTCTTTTCAAAATCCTGAACCTGTCTGAGACCCAGGCCAACAAGGGTACTCACCGCCGAAGCAGGATCGCGGGAAGCGGGATTTCCGAGAATGGTTGAATAAAGGTTATTAGCGTTATTGCTGGGCAAATTGCTACCAGTTCCAATCCAGGGTCCATAAGGTGTGTTCTCTCCCAGATCCATTAATCCAACTATGTCCCTGGTATCCACTGTGGCACCGGTTCTGTTGGTAACCCATACTTCCATCCTTAATACTTGTACCTGCGAAGTAACTACAGGAAGATTTTTCATGGCGCTGTTGTAGTGATCGCGAAAGTATTGAGCCAGGAGGAAATTGCGATTTTCGTCGTAGTCATCGGCCCTTACAGAAATCTGTGAAGTGGATGCGCCTCCCTGCAAAGCCTTGGATTGGCGCTGCGATTTTTGGGTGGCGAATACACTGGTCACATACAATTTCCCAAATTGCAGTTGCGTTTTTATTCCAAACAGGGATTGAGCACCCGGAATCAGGCTGCCTTTCGATGCAAATGAAGTGTTTCCCATCTCGATCTTCTTGATGATCTCATCGTCTCTCCCTGTGTATTCGAGCTTGAGTTGATTCTCCCAGTCAAAAGTTGATGTAGTATTATAACTGATGGGCAATTTCAATTTATCGCCTACGCTTCCAATCACATTGATATTTGCGCCCATGTCAAAATCAAATCCCCCGTTCTTACGGGCTCTTTCCGGCAAGGTGGGATTCTTGATGTTCTGTCCCTGGTAACCGGTGGTAACGGTTACATTGCCCTGTGGACGAATATCCACTTTGCCATTCCCAAACAAACGGTTAAAAAGGTCACTGTCTGCCTGTAATTTGGGGCGCAACAATGAACGGTTTAGCAGGCTGATGGTATTTGCCCTGGATCTGAAATAATCATTTTCCTGTTTTTGAGATTGCAGCCTTAAGAATTCGTCGAAAGTGAGATAGGTTGGCTTCCGATAATAATTGTTCCCTATTTTTTCGATAATATAATATTGCTTTTCCCTGGGATCATAAATTATGGAATCCTTTATGTTGGAGGGATCCCTGAGATCAAAAACATTCTTTTTGGGATAGGTGAAGGGATCACCACGCCTGTCTTCAATTGGGAATTTTAATGTATCGGGCTTGGCGGGGAGGCCGGTATCTCTTTCCTGGAAGGATCCGGGTACAGGATGAGGTAACGCCAATACCGTCAGGGACAAGAGTAACCCTGCCGCAATACAAACTGTAATGAAGGATATCTTCAGGTACTTTAAAGTCAATTTTTCTCCGTCTTGTTTAGTGGGTAGAGTTCAACTCAAATAAACTGCAGGGCTTTTTTGATTAATTGTTCAAGGTTTTCATGGGAAGGAGCGGATGCAGATGCTTTTTTTATTGCATTTTCGGCGCTGTTACGGGCAATGCCCAAAGCTACCAGAGCATTTAACGCATCCTGTTCCAAACTATTGTATATGAGGGTAGAACTTGAGGTTTCACCAATATTTTTGCTCAATTTATCTTTCAATTCAAGTACTATACGTTCGGCTGTTTTTCTGCCAATACCCTTGATGCTTTCCAGTTGCTTTAAATTGCCCGTCAGAATGGCCTTTGCCAATTCTCCCGGATGCATGGAAGACAACATCATTCTGGCTGTTGCTGCACCCACACCGTTGATGCCAATTATCTGGACAAACATAGCCTTTTCTGCCGTATCAAAAAACCCATACAGGGTATGCCCGTCCTCCTTCACCTGAAGATAGGTATATAAGGTCCCTGCCTCCAGTCCACTTATTTTTGAATAGGTGTTAAGGCTTACCTGCACCTCATACCCCACGCCATTTACATCCACATGTACAACTGCGGGGGTTTTATATACAAATTTGCCAGTTAGGTATGCTATCATTTTGCAATAAAAAAAACAAATATAAAGGAAGTTGCCCTGAGGAGGAGATTATTGAAATGAAGAGTCAAGGCCCTATTATCCGGCTGTCTTTTTAGAAAGGGCTGAAAATGATGAGCAATTTGTGGGGAAGCCTGAGCCTGGGGCAAATATTTAGTAAGCCATCTGCAAAATGTATTCAAGTTTAGAGGTCATGAGGTCCATACTCTTAACCAAAAAGATATATTTATTGAATTTGAATTTGCGGACTCAATTGGAAGCAGGAAATCAGGATTCATGTTGCATTGTCTGGATTTATCCCGAGAATTGTAATTTCGTGCCCGAATTTAAACCTCAATGCTAAAAAATGAGCGAAAAAATAACTGCGGCTATTACGGCCGTTGGTGGATTTGTTCCGGAATACAGGCTTACGAATGCTGCATTGGTAAAAATGGTAGATACAAATGACGAATGGATTCGCACCCGAACCGGCATTGAAGAGCGAAGAATATTAACTGGCCAGGGCGTTGGCACATCAGACCTCGTGGTTCCCTGCGTACAGAATCTTTTGGAAAAAAGAGGCATTGGTGCTGAAGAGATCGACTGCCTGATAGTAGGCACGGTGACTCCTGACATGTTTTTCCCATCAACAGCTAACCTGGCCTGCCACAAATTAGGAGCGAAGAACGCCTGGGGATTTGATCTGGCCGCGGCTTGTTCCGGCTTTCTCTACGCACTCACCACCGGGGCCACCCTTATTGAGAGTGGACGCTACAAAAAAGTAGTGGTTGTAGGGGCAGATAAAATGAGTTCCATCGTTGACTATAGTGATCGGGCAACCTGCATCATTTTCGGAGATGGCGCCGGCGCGGTATTATTAGAACCCGATACCGGGGGATATGGAGTACTCGACAGCATTTTGAGAAGCGATGGCGCCGGTTGCCAGCACTTGCACATGAAAGCAGGAGGATCTCTTAAGCCGCCTTCCATAGAAACAGTCACCAACAAAGAACATTATATTTACCAGGAAGGGCAGGCAGTGTTTAAATATGCCGTAAAGGGAATGGCTGATGTGAGCTATGAACTAATGCAACGTAATGGCCTAACCGCAGATGATGTGGCCTGGCTGGTTCCTCATCAGGCTAATAAACGCATCATTGATGCCACAGCCGAGCGAATGGGTCTTTCTCGTGACAAAGTGATGCTGAACATTCAGCGTTATGGCAATACCACTGCGGGTACCATCCCATTATGTCTTTGGGATTGGCAGGAGAATCTCAAAAAGGGCGACAACCTGGTGCTTTCAGCGTTCGGCGGAGGATTTACCTGGGGCGCGACCCTTTTAAAATGGGCTTATTGAGGATTTAGATTTGCTGGAAATACAAGGGATATAGGTTTGAATGCACGCTAAGAGTGAAGGCTCTTCCAGGCATTGCCGCAAAACCGCGGCAGGCGAATGAATATCATTCAATTTATTATAGTCTTGCATAATTGACGAAATCGGTTTTTGGTATTTCTTCCAAGCCCAGGGCCCTCATGATGGTAACCAATTGTCCGCGATGATAGGTAGCATGGTTGAACAAGTGCATGAGCAATTCGTAAATGGGCTGATGAAAGGATTCACCACGGGAAGTTGTAAAGTGCAAAAGACGTCGCAAGTCTTCTTCCGATGACTCTGAGATCCATTCTTCCCATTTCTTGTCCAGGTTCCTAATCTCATCCACCAATTCATTCATAGAAAGTTTGGAACCCGAAGCAGGTGTCATTTCAATCTTATCAGGATTAAACCTTTGCCACCAAATTGTTCCTGCATGCAATACATGAGCTAAAGTCAAATAAAGGCTGGGAAAACTACTTGCAACAGGTTGATCATGGAGAGCAGGATTCAACGAGAGTATGCTTTCTGTCATTTTTTGATTCGCCCAGGAAGTATAGGCGGCAAATTGCAGGATAATCTCCTTCATGATATTATAGTACATTTGTATTCCCTAAAATTAAAGAAAAAAGGCCTTCTGCCTCCAACAGGCTGCAGCAGGCAACCCAACAATTTATGGCAGACAAGAATATCCCAATGAGTGGCTTCAGTTCTCTGGCCATTCATGCTGGCCATCAAACAGATTCGGCCTATTCACACCTTACGCCAATTTACGCCACATCTACTTTTGTTTATGACAATGCCGAACAAGGCATGAGAAGATTCAGCGGAGAGGAAAAAGGTTTTATTTATTCCAGATGGGGCAATCCCACATCTGCCGAGGCTGAAAACAAGATTGCGGCAATGGAAACTTTTGGCCTCCTTAACGAAATGGGTGAACCTCTGCAGGTGAAGGGCTACCTTCAGGCTTCAGGCATGGCTGCGATTTCTACAATGCTTCTCAGCAACTTAAAGGCAGGCGACAAAATCTTATCTCACTATTCTTTATACGGTGGCACGCAGGACATCATGAACAGCCTGCTTCCAAACCTTAACATGGAAGGCATTATTGAAGACCTTCGGGATCTCAACAAGACCGAAGAAGCACTGAAGAAAAATCCATCCATCAAATTGATCTACCTGGAAACACCCGCGAATCCAACGATCCAATGTGTAGATATAGAAGAGATAGCCAAACTGGCCAGAAAATATGGAAAATTGATAGCATGCGATAACACTTTCGCTACTCCCTACCTGCAACAGCCATTCAGGTATGGTGTTGATTTTGTTGTTCATTCAACAACCAAATTTCTCAATGGACACGGCACTTCCATTGGTGGAATTTTTATGGGTAGGGATCTCAATTTCATGAAAGGACGCGCATACAAAATTTATAAGTTAATAGGTGGCAATAGCAATCCTTTCGATGCATTCATGCTAATTAACGGTATGAAAACGCTTGAATTGAGGATGGAGAGACATTGCCATAATGCCATGGAGGTGGCAGGATTTCTGGAATCACATCGGGCAGTAGCAAAAGTTAATTACAATGGACTGGCTTCGCACCCCGACCATTATACAGCCATGAAACAAATGCGGCACCCTGGCGCCATGTTGAGTTTTGAACTCAAAGGAGGCCTTCAGTCGGGCATAAATTTCATGAACCGGCTCAAGATGTGTACGAGGACTGTATCCCTGGGTACCTGCGATACCTTGTTGTCACATCCTGCTTCAATGACCCATTACAGCGTTCCCAAAGAACAGCGGGAAAAGTATGGAATCACAGACGGACTAATCCGTATGAGCGTGGGAATGGAAAATATTCAGGATATTTTAGTCGATTTGGATCAGGCATTGCAATAAGTGCAGCGATTACAACCATTCGATATAAGATTTCAGACTAATTAATCAGTTTCTTAAGCATGAAGGATATAATTATAAGAAGGGCAGAAAAAAAGGATTGTGCCAGACTGATGGAACTGGTGCAGGAACTGGCAGTTTATGAAAGAGCTCCGGATGAGGTTACTGTAACCCTGGAACATTTTGTTGAAAGCGGATTTGGCCCCAACCCGGTTTGGTGGGCCTTCGTATGTGACGTGGAGGGTCGTGTGGAAGGATTTGCCTTATATTATATTCGCTATAGCACCTGGAAAGGTCAACGTATGTACCTGGAAGATATTCTTATCACGGAAAAGATGCGTGGGAAGGGGCTTGGCAAACTATTATTTGATCGACTGATTGAAGAAGCCAAAGAAAAGAAATTCAATGGCATGATGTGGCAGGTTCTGAATTGGAATGAGCCCGCTGTTAATTTTTACAAAAAATATTACCAGGCTGAACTTAGCTCCGAATGGCTCAATGGGTCTCTGAACTTTTGAGCAAAAAAGCAATGGTGCATCCGGGGGATTAAGAGCTCCTGAAGCAACTCCGCTATTTGAAAATACGTTAGATCTGTAAAAGGGCCATAACTGGCTATTTCATAAATGTTAATAAATTCCTTTTGAAGCTTGTCTTATCTGAATAATTCTTATTTTCAATATCATTCATCTACAAATCATGGCAGTTATGAAGCGCTCTATCCTGGTCATTTCCTGTGCGATTGGAATATTTGTTGCGGGTTGCAAAAAAACCAACAATCCGGACCCAAATCCTGCCCCACCTCCTCCAACTCCGGTGCCCACAGCCGTGGATAAGATGAAGGACACTGTATTACTCTATTCCCGCGAAATTTATTTATGGTATAAGAACATTCCGGATACTTTCAATCCGAGAACTTACGCTGATCCCGATGCCATCATGACCGCGATTCGGAAATACAGTAACGAACCAGGATTTTCCAAACCGGTGGACAGATACAGTTTTGGAATCCTGCAGTCGGATTGGAATAATATCAGCAATGGTATTAGCGGTGATTTTGGAATCGGAGTTTTCTTTCTGGCGCAAGGAGATTTGAGGGTTTCTTTCGTAGAAAAGGAGTCACCGGCAGGAAAAGCGGGTGTTACCAGAAGTTGGCGCATCACATCACTGAACGGCAGCACCAATATTACCACCAGTAATGCAAGCGCCATAGTTGATGCAGTGTACTACAGCAGCTCAACAACATTCGGCTTCAAAAGGCCGGATAATACGGATACTACTATTACTCTTGCGTCTGCAGCTTATCAGGAACACCCTGTATTTGTGGATACGGTTTACAATGTTGGCGGCAACAATGTAGGTTACATG
>CALFNL010000376.1 GCA_937902875.1 uncultured Bacteroidota bacterium
CCTGATAAGCCCTGGTGGCCGTTTCAATGAATTCTGCCACTGCCTTTTGATGAACCAGATTGATAGTGCAACCGCCGAATCCGCCACCCATCACCCGTGCTCCGAGCACTGCTTCATTTTGTTTTGCCTGATCCACTAAAAAATCCAACTCTTCGCAACTCACGTGGTAAAGCCTGCTCAGTCCCTCGTGGGTTTCGAACATCAATTTGCCAAAAGCCATTAGATTGTTTTGTTCCAGCATGATGGCCGCATTGCGGGTCCGGCCGATCTCCTGTACCACAAACAAACATTTTTCGAATATTTCGTGATCCATCAGGTTGCAATGAAGCATCAAATCTTCTTCTGAAATATCCCTCAATGACTGCGCAAGAGGGAAATGAATGTGCAGAGCCAAAAGCCCTTCTTCACATTGGCGCCGCCGCATATTATAAGCAGAGCTGGCGTGGGAATGATGCACTTTGGAATTGATCAATACAAGGGAAAAATCTTTGAGGGAAAATCGGAGGTATTTGTATTCCATGCTTCTGCAATCCAGCAAGATCACATGGTCTTTTTTGCCCATCATGTTGGCAAACTGATCCATGATGCCACAGTTGACACCCGGAAAACTGTGCTCCGCCTTTTGGCCCAGTTTTGCAAGCAGCATACGGTCAATATGCAGATCGAAAATAATGTTTAGCGCATAACCTAACCCGCATTCCACGGCCGCGGAAGACGACATACCTGCTCCTGAGGGAAGATCCCCGCTCAACACACAATCAAAGCCCCTGATGGGATATTTCTTTTTCTGCAACTGGTCAACGATCCCCAAAACGTAATTCTTCCAGCCATTGCTCCTGGCCACAGCATCCAATGGCACTGAATATTCTTCATTCAAATCAACCGCAAAAAATCTGGCTATCTGCTCATCATTGGCAGCCACTGCAAAATAAATCCCCTTGTCTACAGCCGCAGGCATTACAAATCCATTATTGTAATCTACGTGTTCTCCAATGAGATTTATGCGCCCTGGAGAAAAAAATATTTGAGGTTCTCTTTGAAATTTTTCTATAAAGATTTTCTTCACTTTTTTAGCCAGGGAATCGTTCATACCGATCAATTGCGCGACGAGTTGATTTTATATTTTGTGCTGAAGGTAATTTCCTGGCCCGATTCCAGTATTTCAAGCCCCATTTTATTATTGAAGCAATCGGGAGCTCCACTCAAATTCTCCAAAGCTATACTTTTTCTATGAGGTGGTGTGTAAATCTGAAGGTATCGGTAGATCCTATCTGGAAATATTTCCAACGCGAGGCCCGATGCAGGATCCATTAAAGTGCACATTGGCTGTTCTCTCTTAAAATCCAGCACAAACGAGTGATCCATCACAGTGTTGCCGATGCGTTGGAACTCCAGAAAATCTTTGTTCGGTAATAATTTTCCCGTGGGTATCAGGTTTTCAAATTCCACTATTTCCGGCCCTTGAAATTGGAGCATCAGTTCGTCGATTTTTTTTCCAAAGGTAAAATACGGGTGCCATCCATCGGCAACCGGAATGGAAGATGGCCCGGGGTTTTTCAATGTAGTGCTAATGGTTAGCTTTTGGAGTGGTTCCAACTTATATTCCACGGCACAATTGTAACCGAATGGGTAGCCGCTATCACTGCCATCATAATTATATTCCATCAATACGCGTGCTTCGCCGGCAGCGCCATGGAGTTTTATTACCTGAAAGGCCGATCTGTAAAGCAGCCCGTGAATGGCTGATCCGTCAGGATACAATTTATTGAAGTGATATTTCTTACCATTGAATTGATAGGCCGCATCACGAATGCGGCAGACAAATGGTGAAAGTTTCAAGCCCTTGAATCCGGCAGATTCTGCATTGTTCTCGAAGTCTTCCCTGTTTGTATAGCTGTCAATGATGTTCAGGAAGGAACCCCCGCTAATAACCTGAAAGGCATGAAGCATTGCTCCGCAGGATGGAATAATCTCCACACGGGTTGAGTTAGACTCATCCTCAAGAATGACCTTGTTAAAGCCATTCTCACTGATTTCATAAGCCGAGTAAATTTGCGCCATTGAGGCGACAATTTAAAAAAAATACGGGCATTATGGAGTGAGATCAATTTATTTATGGCAAAACCATCTTTGCCATTGTTAAACCATTAATTTATGGTTAAGCCAGTATGGCGATATTCGGGTAGCTGAGCCCATCCTTTTCCCTCATTTTGCTTCCGATCCTGCTTGGGTTATTCATAAACAGGGAACCAGTGGAGCAGCCAATACAATAGCAAGACCTTCCTAGGTAGCCTGGGCTGCCGGTGTAATCCATTGCGGAATTTTTCTATGTGATCCTCCATTCAATTCCAGACCTCGCTTCAAGCCTTCTTTCGGCCCCTGCTAATTTTAGAATGCCATCCATTCAAAACAATCCCAATTGCTGTCCTGGCCTGCAAAACCTGCCCGTTTCCAATTCCCAATTTTCCGCATTCATTCCATAAAGCTTGCCATATTTCCTGTATTGCTGGGCCACCAGTTCCGCGATATTGCCTTCGCCACTCATTCGCAGTCCCCAGCGACTGTCATTGACTTGTCCGCCATGGCTTTGCTCAATCATGTGCCATACTTTGTGTGCCCTATCGGGGAAATTCTTATATAGCCAATCGTGGAATAGCAATTTAACAGCCCCATTTAATCGAATAAAAGTATAGGCTGTGAAGGTTGCGCCGCTGTCTCTGGCCGCTTTCATGATACGCTGCATTTCATGTTCATTCAGGCCCGGAATCATGGGGCCCAACATAACACCCATGCGCACCCCAAGATCACTCAGCTCACGGATCACCCGCAGCCTTTGCCTGGCAGTGGCCGTACGGGGTTCCATTACGCTGCGCAAATCTTCGTCAAGTGATGTGATTGAAATCAAAATGGAAACGAGTTTCCGAGAAGCCATTTTTTGCAGCAGGTCCTTATCCCTGAGCATGCCCGCATTTTTGCTGATCAATCCTACGGGTTGATTGAATTCATTGCATATTTCAAGCAGGCTTCTGGTGAGTCTGAATTTTTTCTCTGCAGGCTGGTAGCAGTCTGTGTTTCCACTCAGTGAAATAGGTACACATTCCCATTTTGGATTCATGAGAAATCGGCGCAGCATCTGCGGCGCGTTCTTCTTTACTATGATCTTGCGTTCAAAGTCCAATCCCGCGCTGTAGCCCCAGTATTCATGCACATTCCGGGCATAGCAGTAAATGCACCCATGCTCACATCCCTGGTATGGATTCATGCTATACCACATACCTACATCCGGACTTTCAACCTTATTCACGATGCTTTTCACTTCCAGTTCAATATACTGGGTAGCTTCATTAGTCTCCGTCCAGTCATCAATTCCTTCCAGGTGTTCTTTTACCTTTTCCTCTCTTAAGAAACGATTCTTACTGTTGAATTGGGCGCCCCTACCTTTCAGATAAGTTTTATTTTTCCCGCCCTGATAATTTTCTCCTTCCATGAATAGTGCCTTGAATTACAATAAATTGTTACCTGCCTACAGCGGCAATAATCCCATTCCTGGCAAATCTTTTCAATCATGGCGATCGCCTCGCCCTCCCCACCATTCAATCTCAAAAAATTTCTTCAGGAATTTGATCCCCCGTAAAGACTCCGGGTCTAAAAAATATTGATTCCTTTTACTCCTTGGGTTAGTTGAATAGAGCCCCCTGCCTCACATTCACCGGCATGTTCATGAATGCAAGCCTGCGCAGAACCTGGTATGACTGATCTCCCACAGGCCTTTTCAGGAGCAGCATGGCATCTGCTATGAATCTCCCCGTAAAATGCCGGTTACTGTATTCAAGCCAGCCCTTTTCGTATTGCCAGGGCAGTAATTTCCTGGCAATTGGAATGAATGGTTCATCTATGAAATGTGGTTTATGCTCATTGTCCATCTTCATGAGCTTTTGCCCGGTCTTGAGCATGCTTACCAGACCCCGCAAGGGTAGTTTCGATGCCACATTTATGAAAATGGTATGACTGGGAAAGCTTCCATAATCCTTCAATTCAACCTTGAATGGATAATGACCCATTGCTACCGCGGCAAGGCGATTGAGGATTCTTTCTTCCATCATTTCCAATTGAGTGAACCTGGCCAGCGTCAATCGGGGTCTGCCATTTGCAAAGTTTTGGGTTCTGTAATCCTGTTGAAATTGCTTCCGGAGCAGGCCGATCTTGTGCTGCAGTTCTTCATGAGGCTGCAGCACCAGCAGATACTCATTGACGCAATAACCCTGAACTGTATGAATATTCGATTTCATATCATTTTCTTTTAGAGGGGTGATCCATTAAGCCGATTCCATTTGATGCCCTGGATCCGGTGGGCCTGCCGCAGCGGAATTCCCTGGCCGGAAACGAAACATATTTACATGTTTGCAGGAACCGGATTGATCATCTCGCTTGAGCAGCCATAGCTCATTTACCAGGAAGGATTCACAAAATGTTCTTTGAGAAAAATCAAACAGGGCATGCCTGAACATTTCTTTGGGAACGGCCTCAGTTAGCTCCAGGGATGGTTTCGAAATTAATTCCGGGGGAGGATTGCCCGGGCACCTGAAAAAATCGTCCAGGGATCTCATTTGCATCGCTAATTCCTGAAAGGGAAGTGGATCAAGCACACGCAGGTAAATGGTTGCCGGTGGAAAGCCACCATAATTATTCAGTGTAACCGTAAATGCAGTGCGGAGGCTGCATATCCTTTGTATCCACCTTATCAGGGTCTCTTCCATCATTTCCAATGCACGAAATTGCGCTATTTTGATATGAGGCCTGTGCTGTATTTCTTTGCCGCCGCCATATTTCAAGGAAAACTCCTGCAGTTCTGCCTGAATTTTTTCACTGACTTCCTCACCAGGACAAGCCACAACAAAGTATTCGGCCAGATCCGAATTCTTAACACGGCCATTCCCCATTTCACTTGGGCCCTGGGCCGTATGAGCTGCCAGATGCCCGTGGATTGGATGGGAGCCCCTCCATAAATTTTCCATCTCAAAAATTTTTTTCGATAACCAATTTAGCATAAATTTACTAAATTATTTAGTATTTCAAAATATTCTTTATATGGATGTGGAAAAATTTGCGGCCTCCGGGCACAAAGGAACCAAGAACTTCAATCAGTGGGATGTTCCCACGGCTAACGCCACAGGTTTCGGCGCTGCTGCCGACGATTACATGGAAAGAGGCATTGATCTCAATGAACAACTGGTAAGGAATAAGCCTGCCACTTTTTTCATGCGGGTTAACGGAAACAGCATGTCTGAAGAAGGTATTCATGATGGGGATGTAGTGATAGTGGACCGGTCAATAAAAGCGGCCAATGGAAAAATTGTGATCGCTACTCTAAATGGGGAAATGCTGATACGGCGTTTGGAAAAGACTTTCAATAAGATCAAACTGGTACCCGGAACTTCCAGGTTGTCGGCCATAGAAGTGGATCCATATGCTGAATTTTCGGTGTGGGGTGTGGTCACTTACACGATCCACGCATTTTAGTGAGGTTTTACTACCAGTTTTTTTGCTCATATCACAAAAAAGATCAAATGAAGGCCGTTGTGGATTGTAATAGTTTTTATTGTTCCTGCGAAAGGCTGTTCAGGCCTGAATTGCAGAATAAGCCGGTGGTTGTATTGAGCAACAACGACGGATGCATCATATCCAGAACCGATGAAGCGAAAGAACTCGGGATTAAGATGGGAATTCCATATTACCAGGCGAAGGAAATCATTGAAAGAAACGAGGTAGCAGTATTTTCTTCCAACTATGGTCTGTATGGTGACATGAGCCGGAGAGTGATGGATACTTTGAGGACCATCGCGGGCCCTCAAAATGTGGAAGTGTATTCTGTGGATGAAGCCTTTCTGGATCTGGATGAAGTGCGGGGCCCCCAGCTTTACAGGCTTGCGGCAGAAATAAAGGATATTATCGAACAATGGACCGGAATTAAGGTTTCAGTGGGTGTGGCCCCGGGCAAACTGCTCTCGAAGCTGGCTAACCGCCTCGCGAAGAAAGATAAACATGGTACTGGTTGTATTATGGTACTGGACAGCAGGGAAAAAATTTCGGATGCCTTGCAGTTGACACCGGTAAGCGATCTATGGGGCGTAGGAACACGCTACGCCGAAAAGTTGAAGGATCATTGGGGTATTTACGATGCCTACCAACTTAGTACCATGAATGATACATGGGCGTTGAAAAACCTTGGTGGCGTTACGGGACTCCGCCTTGTCAGGGAACTGCGCGGTGAATCCTGCATGGTAATGAAGGAACCACTCGATACAAAAAAGATGATTGCCACTACCCGCATGTTTGGAAGGCCCGTGACCCAATTAACAGATTTGAAAGAAGCCGTTGCTACCTATATTTCCAGGGCCGCGGAAAAACTGCGGAGGCAGTGTTCCGCCGCTGGCATAGTCCATGTTTTCCTCGTAACGAATGATCATGGACCAACCTATCAATATCAGCCACAGACCCGCGGATTGTTCATTACGCTGCCTCATCCCAGCTCACTCACCAATGACCTCATCCGGCACGCCATTCCCCTGGTGGAAAAACTCTATCAAAATGGCTCGCGCTATCTCAAAGCCGGAGTAACGCTCAGTGCACTGGTGCCTGACCAGTCCATCCAGGGCAATCTTTTTGCTCCTTACATACAAAATCACAGGCGCATGCTGATGGGTGCCATCGACAATGTAAACTTCAGTATGAGGGATGATGTGGTTAAATTCTGTACAGCAGGCAGCCGAAAAAACTGGAAAATGCGGCAGGAACTGAGGTCAGCTCGTTACAGCACCAGGTGGAATGAGGTACTCCAGGTGCAATGATGGGGTCGCTTTTGCATTGCACTTTTTTTCGGGCAATTTTTCACATTGTCTGAATCTACCAGTCAACAGGGATGCGACGCAACTGGCAAAAAGGAACTTTTCTTACTTTCATAAGCAGATGCGAAGACTGCTTCAATATATTTTGCTCAGGCCTTTAACCTGGATGGCGGATAAGTTTTCTTCCAGTCCCGATAATCAAAGGGTCCATGAAGCTTTGACCCATTTGCTCGAAGAGATAGTGACGAATCCCGGCAAGAAGGGGGAATTGATTTCTTTCAACGCGGCAACTGACAAATGGATCATATTCTCAGACCAGCACAAGGGAGCCAAGAATGGTGCCGATGATTTTATGGGTTGTGAAAAAAATTATTTGGCTGCGCTCGAATTTTATAACCGGGAAGGATTCAGCTTCATCAGCCTCGGTGATAATGAAGAATTATGGGAAAATTCACTGGCTTCAGTGAAGGGGAAAAATGAGCCTTCATTCAGCCTGGAAAAATTATTTCTGCAAAGGAATGATTTCCTGAAAGTATTTGGCAACCACGATCTTTACTGGGCCAATGATCCTCTGGCTCCCTGGCAGTTGAAGAGAATATACGGGCAGCAGGTACGCATATACGAGGGGGTAATACTGCAGACCAATATTGGAAACAAGGAACTCAAAATATTTCTCACGCATGGCCACCAGGGAGATTTACAAAGCGATGGGAATTGGTTCGCCAAGTGGTTCGTGTCAAATGTATGGGGTCCCTTACAGTGCTATCTGCGCATCAATCCAAATACACCTTCCTGTAACGAAGTCTTGAAGACCAGGCATAATTCAATCATGTATGAATGGTCGGCCGGCCAGGAAGAACTGATATTGATTACGGGCCACACGCATCAGCCCGTCTTTGAATCGCTCACCCACCTGGAAAAATTGTGCAAGGCCCTGGCAGAAGCTAGAAAAGAACATGATCCGAAAAAAGAGCAGGAATTGCTAAAAGAGATCTCCCAAAAATTTCAACAGGAACCTGAGAACGTTTATGAAGAATTCTTGAATCTTCGTCCCTCCTATTTTAATAGCGGCTGCTGCTGCTTTAGTGATGGAGATATTACTGGCATTGAGATTGCAAATAACAGAATTTCTCTGATCAAATGGACCTGGCACAATGGTGGTTCAAAGAGAGTAGTCCTTGAAGAAAGGGAACTCACAGTTCTTGCCGGAAGATTGTGATCAATTATTGACTTGAAAATAATCATCAACATGGGGCCCCTTCAATCGTCGTCATGGTCTTTGGCATGGTGCTGAAGCAGGAAAGCTCCTCTGCGAGGCGCCGGATATGTTACTGATGGGCCTTTGATAGCATGCCACAATACCTCATTGAATAAAAGGTCAGGCACATTGTCTTCCTTTCGCAGGTCAAATGCCATGCTTTGGCGGGTGAATTGGTTGGTAGCTGTATTCCTCTCATCAAGATTCACACCCGGTGGCAGGTGATCAAAGAAAGTCACGTTGGCACTGGAAGTAAAGCAGCGCCACAGGGGAGGCGCGGCGGCATCATACTGTCTCATGGGTGGCATGCCCAAAAGCAAGTCTAGAGGGCGTAACATGGAAATGGTTGAAT
>CALFNL010000377.1 GCA_937902875.1 uncultured Bacteroidota bacterium
CAGGATATTTGCGATTTCGTATGAGCCACTTCCATAGGAAAATGCCTTTACCATTGCCATGATTTTTGTGGATGGCTTCAGGCATCGTTGGTATTGCTTCAGGTTATGAACCAGAGTTGACAGGTTGATTTCCAAAACCGTTTGATGAACTTTTTGTTCCAGCAGGTGGCTCACCTGCTCAAATTCAAATATCCTGGCTCCCTTAACCAGTATGGCTTCATCGCGGAATTGGGAGGGCTGAAAACGGGAAATAAAATCCTGGGTTGACGGGAAGAAAGTGGCCTGGTTAAGAGCAGAATCAAAAATATTACGGTGCGCCAGCATGCGCACTCCAATACCTATCATCCGGTTGATGCCTCTTTGCCGAAGTGCCGATGCAACCTGTTCGTACAATTCAATTTCATCAATTCCGGTTTGCAGGAAATCGGAAAGAATTACGGTATGAGTGCCGTGCTGTCGCTGTTGCACAAGGAAATCGAGCGCGATATTCAGGGAACTGAGGTCGGCACTATAACTGTCATTGATAACCGAACAATGATTGATCCCATGTTTCAGTTCCAAACGCATGCCTACCGGCCGAATGAATTTCATTCTTTCGGAAACCGTGGCCGCATCAAATCCCATGGCCAGCATCACGCAGCAGCAGGTGATGGCATTGTTAACTGAGGCCCGGTCCTGAAATGGAATGGAAATACTGAATTCCTTTTGCTGATACAATCCTGTAATGACGGTTCCCTGCTCCTGCCTTTGCTCTTTGAGAATCTGCAGACGGCAGGGACCCATCCTGCTCCATGCAAACAATTCGATATCCTCACGCAATAATGATTTTTCTGATCCTTCCAAATGGAGCCATTCGCCGATACTGTCTTTGCAATAAATAAGTTTAGCGCAGTTCCCGAAAAGCCTGAATTTTTCTATGGCTTTTTGCCGGAAGCCTGAAAACCCTTCCTGGTGAGCTTCTCCCAGGTTTGTAAAAACACCCAGGGTGGGTTGAATCACGCGTTCCAGCTTTTCCATTTCACCAGGCATGGAAATTCCCGCTTCAAATATTCCCAGTGAATGTTCCGGCCTTATCTGCCACACACTAAGGGGCACCCCGATCTGGGAATTATAGCTGCGCGGGCTGCGTACAATATTGAAATCTTTTTCCAGCAATTGATTTAACCATTCTTTTACGATGGTCTTACCATTACTGCCTGTAATGCCGATAACGGGAATTTGAAATTGCTTTCTATGCCAGGCCGCCAATGCCTGCAATGCTTCCAGCACGCCCGGCACAACAATGAATCCGGCCTCGGGAAATTCGTTTCCTGGCGCTTTGGTTTGAACCACGAAATACCTGACGCCACGCTGATAGAGATCGGGAATGAATTCCTGTCCGTTACGCCTTGGACCGGGAAGGGCAAAGAAAACAGATGATCGGGGCGAAATAACTCTTCTGCTATCCGTTACCAGGTGATCAATGAATGCGCCAGGATCGCCATGGTAGAGCGTTCCACCTGTGATTTTTGCAATTGTTTCAACAGTGTAGTGCCTGCTATTATTTTCCATTTTCTTTTTTAATAGCGCTTTCATCTATTTCGTTTGGCAACCCGGGCCTCCGGTGGTAAATGGAATACAAGATAGAAACCAGCAGGCAGACTACAATTACCACCAGTGAAATATAGATCGAAATATGGATATCAAAGAATTCGATCAGCATCTTAACGCCAATAAAGGCCAGCACCACGGCGATTCCCTGTTGCAGATAGTCGAACTTGTTGACGGCGCCCTTGAGTAGAAAGAACAGGGAGCGAAGACCGAGCACCGCGAAGATATTGGAAGAATAGATCACCAGTATATCATCTTCGCTGAAAGATTTACTGGCCTTTTCCCGCACCAGTGAAACCACGGTGGGTATGGAATCCATGGCAAAAACAATATCCACGAATGCCAGCATCAGCACTACCAGACTCAGCGTAGTAAGAAAGATCCGGCCCTGGCGCCTGAAAAAAAATCGCCCCTTGGGATCCACGGAAGAAACCCGCAGATTCTTGCGGATGAACCTGTAAATCTTGCTCTCGCCCGGATCGAATTCTTCTTCGTCTTTTTTAAAGAAGAGTTTGAAGCCCGTATAAAGCAGAAAGACGCCGAAAATATATAATAGCCAATGAAAACGTTCTATCAATTCAATTCCGATTGCAATGAAAATGATCCTGAAGACTATGGCCAGCAAGATGCCCACCAGCAGTGCCCGCGCGCTATCGAGTTCATCTACTTTGAAATAGACAAAAATGAGAATGAACACAAAAATATTGTCGATGCTGAGAGACCATTCCATCAGGTAGGCGGTGAAATATTTGGTGGCCACCACCGGGCTTTTTTCAAAAAACAGGAAAATGCAGAAGGCAATGGAAAGTGCCACCCAAAATAATGTTTGTATCAACGCCTTCCGGATACTAATGATGGAATGCTTCTTACTTAGCAGTCCCAGATCTACTATGAGCGCCAACAATAAAACCACAACGAAGGTGAGATATGTCACTTCGGTTACCGTCATTGAATCTTTTTAGGATGCTAAAGGTAAGATAATGCGCCTAAGCGCTTGTGCCGCCATGGTGGGCCATGTTAGCAGAACCCTCGTTCAGCCATGGTATTTCTTTTTCCTGGCCCATCCGTAAATAAGGGTAAGCAGGATGATAATTATGGAAGGAAGCAAAATATTTATGAATTGCCAGGAAGTTCTGCCTGAATCCAGTTTCTTCTTGTCGAGCAGGCGAAGTGCGTAATTTTTTGACCTCGTTTCAAGAATGCCGGGGTTACCAACCATATATTCAAGAGCATTCAGGAGGAAGTCTCTGTTGGCGTATTGGTACATTGTATAAGCATTTTGTCCCATCGCAAGGGGCCCCTTGTCTTGCGAAACGGAATTGGTCACAATATCCGCATCCGATACCACTATCATTTTGCCCTCCTTTTCAGAAGAAGCGAGGAAGGGTTTACCATATACTCTTGCCAGGGTGTCGGCGAGGCTTGATGAAATGCGATTGGCGAAAAGGGAATTGAATTTTCCTTCGAGCAATACCGCTATGGGAATACCCTGCTTGTCAAATGTCTTCAGGTCTTCTTCAGATCTCACGCTATTCCATTCCACTTTAGCCGGGGCTGGTAATATTCTTGATTCCCGGGAGCTTGCCAATAAAATTGTTTTTCGAATGCCGGAGGCTTTCACCGTATCGATGGATTGTGGAAATTGAGACAATACATAATCCAGGTTTTTAGAGATTGGATTATCATTGGGGCTGGCCAGAAGGGGAAAATAGGGCCAGGGCAATAATTGGATCTGCGGTTTATCGCCAACCATGCCGATCACCGAAGGTATCTGTGTGCAATTGAGGTCCTGAACCAGGTCCTGGTTTATCCGCACTCCGTATTTAAACAACTGGTCTCCCAGGTTCAATCCCATATCGAATGCTATAAAATCACCCTGGCTCCGTTGGAGGCTGTCAAGGCTGGCATAAAGGTTGTCAATAAACCAGAGAACACGTCCTCCATGCATTATATACTGGTCTATTTTTAATTTCTGATTTTCACTGAATCCTTTAATGGGTTTCACTATCAGCAAGGCTCCGAATGCGGAAGGTATGGTGCGCACACTGTCGATGGGGATGATGCCGAAGCCATAATTTTGTTTCAGGTTTTTTTGGATGAGGTCATACACTTCAAAATTCAAGGGTTCCCCGTTGCCTTCCAGGTATCCGATCACCGGAACGCTGTCCTGGATAATTTTAACAATAGAGCCGGCAAATTTATATTCAAGTAATGCCTCGGCATTATTCAGGGAATTGATACCGTCGATGGCACTCTGACCCTGCAGAAAGTCCACGCCCAGTATCCTGTCTTTATATTCCAGTAAGGCTCCGGGAAAAACGAGACGCTGTTCCTCTCCCTCCCCTTCCTTAGCCTGCGCCTTTACGTTAGTGGGATTGATTCCCATCCTGCTCAGCGAATCCGCCATGGCGGCCTTTGCCGAATCGCCGAGGCCCTTCACGGGGTTTCTGAATGTGAATTGAATTTTATTATCACTGATTTCCCTGAATTCTTCCAGCATGCCCTGGGCGCTGTTGGAGAGTTTTCTGAATCCTGCCGGAAGGTTTCCTTCCATGAACACCGTGATCTTCACATTGTCGCGCAGTCCCTTCAGCAGGTTCCTGGTGGCAGGCGACAGCGTGAAGCGCTTTTCGGCGGTAAGGTCAGCCCTCTCATGCCAAACGGAAGCGATGAAATTAATGGCAAGCAGTCCGGCCAGGAGATATATCCAACCATATTTCAATTGCAGCAGTCTTTTCATAGTGCCGGCCTTCGCATCGCCAGGTTTTTATCGGTTAGAAAAAGAAAAAAGAAAATGAAACTCAGGAAATAGACTATATCCCTGCTATCTACGGCTCCCTTACTGATATTGCGATAGTGAAAATCAATTCCCAGCATTTCCACATAATAATCCGCGCCCGCCTGCAATGCAGGTATTCGGCTGATGGCGTCGAAAGCGCTGTAAAAAAGAAAGCAGAGAAAAGCGCTCAATAAGAAGGCCACAACAGCATTATTGCTGATACTGCTACAGAAGATGCCGATGGCGGCAAATGAAGAAGCCAGCAGTATCAACCCGATATAGGAACCCATGATGCCGCCACCGTCGATGCCTCCGGTTGACAAATTCCTGATGGTGAAAACATACACAACCGTAGGCAGTAAGGCAATCAGCACCACTATCATGCCCGCGAAATATTTTCCCATGATGATCTGTTCCCTGCTCAGCGGCTTGGTAACCAGAATTTCATAGGTGCCCGATTTGAACTCCTCAGCAAAACTGCGCATGGTGATGGCCGGGATCAGCAATAACAGGATCCAGGGGGCCAGGTCAAAGAATTTATCCAGGGTGGCATAACCAAAATCAAAAATGCTGGTATCTGGAAACACAAATAGAAAGAGTCCGTTGAGCAAGAGAAATATTACTATTGCCATACAACCCGTGAGACTACTGAAAAATTGCCCTAGTTCCTTTTTACAAATTGACCACATGGGTTAAACACGTTCTGAATTATAGAAAATCCACCTAAAACAGGATTGCACGATATGAGGCCTAAAAATATTGATTAACTTTCAATTGCCATGCAATAATAGTTCTATTCCTGTGTGAAAGTTAATCGTGCAAAATGAATCGGATAAAAAAACTACTATGGATTGCGGGCATTCTTCTGCCGGCTTTGGCTCTCTGTCAGCAAACATATATATGGAATGTACCGGCCGGTGCCTGGAATGATCCAGGCAGTTGGGAACCTGCGAGAAATATTATTGCCGGAAATGACATCCTTGAATTTAATTTCAGTGCATCGGTCACCGACATGCCGTCTTCCGAATCCGTGGGAAAAATCTGGCTGCATAATAATGCAACCGTAATTCTGAATGCCGGCGCCTCTTCAAATATTTTCATTGGCGATCCCGCGTTAAGCGCCCCACACCTGCTTGTGGAGCAAGGGTCTGAATTGGATCTCGAAGGATATAATCCCATTGTATTTAACATCGTGGGTGGCTCCACCGGCATAGTTGACGGAAGCATCAAAGTGGCGGGTTCGGCCCACAGGCTCATGAGCGCGGATCCCGCCTCCCTGCTCTTCAGAAACGGGTCCATATTTGCCACCGGTTCCGGATTCACGGGCAATGCATTTGGCAGCACGGCACTCAATTCTGTGATATTTCAATCGGGCTCAACCTATCATAATAAGGGCGGTGGCAATCCTTTTGGCGCAACACAGCCCGCTACCGTCATCAATTTTCAGTCTGGCAGTGTTTATATACATCAGGTAAGTACAGCCATGTCACTCGCAGGGAGAGTGTATGGGAATGTGGAAATAGCCGCCAATACTTCTTACAATATCACGCTTAACAATGACTGGACCATTCTAAATGATCTTCGCCTGAATGGATTCAATTTTTCATTCAGCCCAATTCCCAGCAACGGACTCGTAAAGATTCACGGCGACATGATCTGCAACGGAACCGCCTCGCTTACTCTCGGTACCATCACCACAACCAACCGGGTAGAACTGGCGGGTACGGTGCAGCACATTGGCTCCGGAGGAGGAAGTGGATCCATTACCATCCAAAACCTAATGGAAAATAATGAACAGTCAATTTTGGAAAGGCCCTTATTGGTCAACGGAGTATTGGAATTGCGCCAGGGAAGGATAATCAGTTCCAATTCCAGCATTATTACACTTTCATCAACGGCATCCCTGTTGAGTTGTGACCATGATTATAACAATCTCCCATACCTGAACTGCGGATGTGACCTGAGCTATATTGAAGGGCCCATCAAATGGACAGGAATCAGTCCCACTTCAGTCATTGGATTTCCGGTTGGCAAAAACGGCAAACTGAGGCCGGTCTTTCTCCATAACGCAACGGGTGATTTTACGGTTGAATATTTTCGGGATAATCCAGTCCTTATCAGCGCGAGTATGTCCATGGGCATTGATCATATAAGTGGTATTGAATACTGGAATATCAGCGGTTCGGGTTCTGCGGAAATAGAGCTCAGTTTCTATGACCCAAACAGTGGGGGAGTCAGCGACATTTCGGCATTGAGGCCGGCCAGGTTTGATGGATCTAATTGGACTGATGGTGGCGTGAGCAGCAATTCCGGAACTGCAGGCTCAAATGGTTCCGTTACAAGCAATACCTTAACCGAATTTGGATTTTTTTCGCTGGCCAGCGCGAGTGCCTATCCTGCAAACCCACTACCCCTTGTTTTGATTGAATGGACAGCAATTGAAAAGCCGAAGGCTGTCGTTCTTAAATGGAAAACGGCGGAAAATGAAAACATCCATCAGTTTGTTCTTGAAAGAAGTCATGATGGCCGCAATTTTAAACCTTATCAAAGTCTGAGTGCCCGAAACAATAGGCATGTTACTGATTATGAGTGGAGTGACGCGGATCCTTTCGATGGGCCCAATTATTACAGACTTCAGATCCAGGATGCCGACAAGCAGGTTACTTATTCGAAAATCATTCAAATTAATTTCAA
>CALFNL010000378.1 GCA_937902875.1 uncultured Bacteroidota bacterium
GCGGGAATCATAATAATATCATTGGCCTTATTGGTGTTTGACAGTTTGGCTTGCAAAGGCTGAAAACCAACTGACCTTATATCTACCTTTAGTACACTGTCTCCACTCGTGAGCCTGAAATACCCATTAGCATCCGCATATGCATGGATGTTTGTATTGTTGATGCGGATATTTGCGAAAGGGATCGCATTTTTATCAGGGTCTCTCAATCGCCCGGTGAATAAATGTGGCGTGAGAAATTCATTTGCATTCTTGCGTTTCATGTCTGGCTCCTTCGATGCTGCAATCCCTGACTCATATTCTGCCTTAATGGGCGCACCAGCCTTTTCGGGATTCAAAGAATCCTGTTTGTCTTTATTAATATCAAAGGCTAAAGCCCTGTCTTCTGAAATCTCAGCGCTCGGTTTGGATGGAGCGATCCCTGAAACGATTCTATTTCGATTGGCCATGGAATCGGCCAAAACTTCTTCCGCCCTGGGCTTTGCCTTTGAAACCGGGGTCCTGTCGGCCTCAACAACAGCCTCCTCTACGGGAGCACGCTTCCCAGACTGCGAATTGCGGGCAAGCCCATTGCTGTCAGACTTAATATTTCTCTCAACTCCCGGAGGCGCAGGCGCAATTTCTTCCTGGCGGGATGTGTCTGTCAATTTATTACTTGCAATGATGTCTTTGCCGTTCTGATTCTTCAGGTAGATAGTAATTCCGGCCCCCAGAATCAGTACAGCGGCAGCAGCAACACTCCACCACAATATCCTTTTCCTGCTGATACTGATAACATTTCCTTCGGCAGCGTCCGCTATTCTTTTATGTAAGAATTCGAGTGCGGATTGAGCATTGGCCGCACTCGTTTGGGAATAGCCTTCCAGGGCATCAGCCAGAAATGGATCTTCCAGAACCGCTTTCTCAAAAGCATTCATTTCCTCAGCAGACATGCTGCCGCTCAGGTATGATTGAATATCATTTGCCGTAAACTGATCTCTATTTTTTCTGTCTTCTGCCATCTGCAGTTTCGTAAATATTTCTTGTTAAATAATTCAGGCAGTCCATAAAACCTGACTATAACTGAATCCGAAATTGATGTGCCGGCCCCATACGAACCATTTCCATGAGCTTATCATTGGCCCATTGAGTCGCTCTGTTCCATGCACAGTTTTAAATTCCTTCTTCCGTTTTGAATATGACTTCTTACATGGTTCCACTCAAAACCCGTCAATTCCACTATTTCCTTGTAGCACTTTTTCTGCAAATAGAACAATTCAATACTCATTTTTTGTTCTTTTGAAAGGCTTTTCAGGCAATGCTCTAATTTAGCAAATTCCTCTTCCCTTTCCAGCATACCGTTAAGATGCACCGGCTCCAGCGATTGCATAAAATCAGGTTGGATCTCTACGGTCTTCAGGTTCTTGGTTGATCTCAACTGCATCAGGCAATGATTCTTAGCCAACACATAGAGCCAACTCCTGAAATGGTCCACTTCATGCGATTTTAATTTTGTGACCAATTCCCCGAATATATTCATCACAGCATCCTTGCTGGCTTCATCGTCTTTAAGGTATTTCAGGCAAACACCATAAACCAGGTCCATATACCTCTGGTAAAGCTGAGCCAGTATTTGCATGTCAAAAGATTGCCGGTACAAATGCACCAATTCGGCATCCGTGAGATTGGAGTTCGATATGTTTTTGATGAATGTCAATATTCTATTCCCGGCAAGGAGAGTTTTTTTACAGGTTCCCAACCCTCTTTCTTGCGATTTAGGGGGAGGAAATGCCCCCTCTGGCAAATTACTCAAAATTTTTTTAGGGAGAATTATGCAATCCGCCCAAGTGGCGCATCCTGTTCACTAAACGGCCATTTAAAACCAATTTATATGCGATACATTTATTTCTGCGGTCTCCTCATATTGACCGCCATTGCCGCCTTTATTCCTCCGGGCAGTTTTACCGTAAAGGGCAGGGTAAGCGACCCAGGGGGGAATCCGCTGCAACGGGTTGCCATAACGGAGAAAGGCACCCGAAATACCACCCTCACAGGTGATAACGGCGAATTTAGTCTTACAATCAGGTCTGCCCATTCAAGCCTTGTATTCGAAAGCCCCGGATTCATCAGCAAGGAAATTACCCTGCAAGGCCAAAGCTTCCTGAGCGTTCAGTTGCACATGCCCTCAAAAAAATTAGAGGAAGTGGTAGTGATTGCAAAGGGCAAACGAAAAGACATGCGAGTATTGCCCGAGCCCGAAAATAAGATGGAATTTTATACTCCCAGGCCCTTGGAAGATAAC
>CALFNL010000379.1 GCA_937902875.1 uncultured Bacteroidota bacterium
AAAACCTCAGGCGATATCCTGAAATGGTGAAAAAACTTTTGGAGAAATATAAATCTGACTGTTAATCAGAGCCCCGATGGCTATCGGGGTGGTTCAAGTCCAGTCTGAGGAGCGAAATTTGAAGCCGGAGAGAATCCGGCTTTTTTTATGTCCTGGACTGTGTACATATTATTTTCCCCCAAGCTTCAAAGGTTTTACACCGGCTGTACAGCAGATTTTCCCTCCCGTATGGAAAGACATTTACTGGACCCTTACAATAAAAGCAATTTTACAGCCAAGGCAAATGATTGGGAAATCTTTCTTCATTTTGAATGCAGTGACGAGGTCCAGGCAAAGTCTATAGAGCATCATATTAAGAAAATGAAGAGCAAGGTCTATATTGAAAACCTCAGGCGATATCCTGAAATGGTGAAAAAACTTTTGGAGAAATATAAATCAGGCTATTAATCAGAGTCCCCATGTCGGAAGGCTATCGGTAACGTCAGACTCCTCTCGCTAAAGTAATAACCTAAACCCATATACCGGAAGCTCTCTCTGCATGAAATCCAAATCTTCTGATCTTTTGAAACCCAGGTTTTCATACATCTTCCAGGCCGCCCGCATGGCCTTGGTGGTGTGAATAATAACCTGACCAACTTTCCTGTTTCTGGCCTTATGAATGCTTGCAATCGTCAAAATTTTGCCGATACCTTTTCCTCTCGCCAAAGGATCTACGGCCAGTAACCTAAAGCCGGAAGCATTTTGCTCCTTAGTAGCGCTTCCGCCAGAGCCATAATATTTCATATCCCCTATAAAAACTACTGCTCCCAGTATCTTGTTATCAGTACCAACTACTACCAATAGTTCCGTTTCCGGCCTATTTGTAAACTAGCCTATATTAGCAAGCATTTTATAATAATCCGGCTGTTCAGATTCTTTTGGAAATCCCTCTAACTGCGAATAGACCTGAACCATCAATTTTCCTATTTCCGCAAATTCGGCTGGCATTGCATTCCTTACTGTGTACTCCTCTGCATTCATAATTTGATATTTCAATTAAACTCCAACTATAAAACTTCCCAAATGTAACACTCGAGCCGGGATGAACCGAAAAGGATAGAGCGCTTGACGAAATATATAGGGAGACAAATACCGCATTCTTTAGCGAATGGGAACGCTATACACGCCAATTGAATCAAAGCCGATACACTGATCAAGGCAAATCTAAATGGCATAACGTGGGCCGAACAGATACTTCACATTTACCGCCAGGAAATTCCTTCATTGATAAAAAATGTCAAGAAGCAATTGGCCGGCCTGAATGATATGATTACAAAAAAGGGATATAACGCCATGCTGGATAAACAGGACAGCAGGCATCCCTATTATATCCAATTGCTGGAAATGAGGGGCATAATGCTGGATCGTGTATTGAAACTGCTTGATCAGATCAACGGCGGAAATCAGGTAACCGCCGTGGCAATAGAAGTCTGCCAGAAAAAGCCCGAGGGCTGCAAAAAAGCCGGGCACCAAATATTTTCCTTTGAATTTTTGAACCGAAACCATTTCAATCATTGCACCAGAACAATGTCCATTCCCATTTACCATATCCAAGCCTTTCTTTTTGAAAAAATTATTCTGTAGTTTAGTACAGGATCATCCTTCGCTAGCCAGGCTGACCAAGAGACCGGGAATTTTTGCGGGCGATGACATGATTTCTGTTTTCGGCGACTGAGCAGATTTTAATAATTCCGGCCAATTAAAATATTCCTAATTAATGCCAACGCTCAAATTCACCTATGCTTTGAAAAGATTCTTCCCGGGTTTGGAAAAGACCCAGGCAAAGGGCAGCTCATTGTCACAAATCATTGATGAATTGGAAAATAAATTCCCAAGGTTCCGGACTTATATCCTGGATGAACAAGGAAGGCTGCGTCAGCATGTCAATATTTTTATTGATGGCAACATGATAAATGACCGCATTGAATTGAGCGATTCATTTTCTGAAAACAGCGAAATTTATATCATGCAGGCCTTGTCTGGAGGATAAATCAAAAACCAAATGTTTATGAAATCAACAATGCTTTTAGGCACCCGTAAGGGATTTATCGCCTATAATTTCCAAAACGGAAACTGGAAAGTGGAAAATCTCTCCTTCGAGGGAATACCTGTCTCCATTGCTTATGCCGACCCGCGCAACGGCAACTGGTGGGCCTGCCTTGACCACGGACATTGGGGCGTAAAACTCCACTATTCAAAAGACAGGGGAAAGACCTGGGTGGAGACGACTGCTCCTGCTTTTCCTGAAGGTGAAGAAGTAAAAGACGGCGTGCCGGCAACAACCCGCTATATCTGGGCCATGTCGCAGGGTGGCAATAAATATCCTTCCAAATTATGGGTTGGAACAGATCCCGGCGGTCTGTTTGTGAGTGAAGACGGAGGAAAGGATTTTCAGTTAGTGGAATCATTGTGGAAACATCCCACACGCAAAACAGGTTGGTTCGGGGGAGGACGCGACCTGCCGGGCATTCATTCCATTGTAGTGGATCCGCGTGATGAAAATCATATTTATATCGGCATCAGTTGTGCCGGCGTATTTGAGACTACCGATGCGGGCAGGAACTGGCTCATCCGCAATAAGGGAATGCGAGCCGATTTTCTCCCCGATCCCAATGCAGAAACTGGCCACGATCCTCATTTGCTGGTGGCAGCGCCAACCGATCCTGACACTCTATGGCAGCAGAACCATTGCGGCATCTTTTATTCCAACGACGGCGCTAAAAATTGGCAGGAAGTGAGTCAGCCCGAGGGACCGGCCCGCTTCGGTTTCGCCATCGCCGTTGCAGACGACAACTCCAACCAGGCCTGGGTAGCTCCCGCCAATAGCGATGAAGACCGAACCGCTGTGAAAGGAGCTCTCTGCATCTGTCGCACCGATGATGGTGGCAAGACATGGAAAGATTTCAGAAAGGGATTGCCCCAGGAAAATTGTTTCGATATCGTTTACCGCCACGCGCTGGCAAGCTCCGGCGATTCCCTGGCATTTGGTACCACAACGGGCAATTTGTTCTTTTCTTCAGACAGAGGAGAATCCTGGCGGGTGCTGAATAATTATTTACCGATGGTGTATTCGGTGGGGTTTGGGGAGTGAGAATATGTTGAAATGGGAAACATAAAGCATAGAGGATCTTATTCTTCTTTGTATCTACCTCTTCAATCTATTTCTTCCCGCTCAGCTCAATCATTTTGTTAACCCCAAATCCCGGCAGGTGAAAGATTTGTAAAAACTTGTTTGAATTTTTAAGAAAGATTAGACTGAGTTTTTCAAAAAGAGTTTTTTTCCCAGGCGCATATTCGAAAGAGGGATTTCCCGTCATTCTTGGAAAAGGTTTCTCCCGCTTCCTTTTTTCAATTACAACAACACTATCATAATAATGCACGCTGCAGGCAGTAGTAGTGAATGAATTTACTCTAAGGGCATTTTGCTCTGAATGAAAAGCGTTGAGTTGATCGATCAGGTGTTTTGAAAATTCAATGAAACTACCCATTCTTTTATATCCACCTCCATATACATTCCAATATGAAGTATGCGTGTCTTCACATAAATAAACTCCATTGGGTTTAACATGTTCAAACAATATTTCAAAACTTACCTTCTGTTGGTTTTGAGTATGGCCTCCGTCATCAATCAGGATATCAATGGGACCCGTATTTTGTGCAATAGATCTGAGAAACTTTTTGTCCTCCTGGGAACCAATGAGTATATGAATGTTCTTTCCTTCCAGGGATTTGCAGCGGGGATCTATATCAATACCCCATATTGTAGCCTGGTCGCCGAAATACTCCCTCCACATTTCCAGGCTCCCTCCATGCGAAACCCCGATTTCCACGATAGTTACCGGCTTGTTCTTATAAGAATGGAAATAACGGTCATATATCTCAAAATAGTGCTCAAACTTATTCATCAATCTATTTTGATTCCTTTCAAAATACTGCTGCAGCTCGTTCATTTTTCTATTATTTGCATTTTTGTAACCGCTGGTCCATCGGGGAAATTTACATTCTCACACCCTGTTCGGATGATCCGATTAAGGTACGAAAGCCATTTCATCACCCCGAAATTTTTTCCGATATAATCCCGCATTTATTTTGGTTCAACATGCACTATCTTTTGCCGAGGCAAGTTCCGCAATCCACCCCTTATTTTGGCGGGATCACACCCTTTATTTTCCCGGCCCTGAAACTAAATTTGAGTTGAAAATGTTACTGGTATTTGTGAAGGATAATTACAGAGTGGGCAGGCATGATGAACCGCGCATACTGATAGTTAACTATAGCTTGAGCCAGTAACATATCATGATAATTATTAATTAATCCAAAACTTTTCAAACATGTTATCAGTAAATCCTTACTTAAACTTTAACGGCAATACCGAAGAAGCATTCAATTTCTACAAATCAGTGTTTGGAGGTGAGTTCATCGCCTTGCAGCGCTTCAAAGACACGCCCGAAGGATCCAAAGTCTCTGACAAAGACAAGGAAAAAATCATGCATATTTCTCTGCCCATTGGAAAGGGAAATATCCTCATGGCCACCGATGCACCTGAATCAATGGGTCAGGAACCTTTGGTATTTGGAAACAATTTTCATTTATCCCTCGAGACCGAAACCGATGCCGAGGCCGATAAGATATTTAAAGCACTCGCGGCTGGAGGTAAAATAAAGTTGCCCTTGCAAAAAATGTTTTGGGGTGCATATTTTGGCATGCTGCAAGACAAGTTCGGAGTGCAATGGATGGTGAGCCATAACAGCCAACAGAATTAGTCTGGCCTGGATAAGAATTGAAACATAGGCTGCTCCCATCAGGGCGGCCTTTAATCATTGGGATATTTGTCACCAGATTGATCAGTGTTGGATATTATTCCGGCCCTGACAATATAGGGCCCATGTCTATATTGGCAATCAGGGCCTTGCAAAAATTACTTGTTTTAGATAATTTTTTAATATGTGGTTCTCCTCTGAAAAGCCATCGGAACGGGCCTTTTTCCCTATCTTCACTGCCTGCTTTGAGACCGGCTAAAAACATTTGGCCATGGGTTTGAATAAATAGCAATAATCGCTATATTTAATACCCGGTTTATAACTTAAGTCAATTGCCCTTCTGAAAGAAAGATTTATGAATGCTCGCTTGAATCCAGGACCGGCCCATCTGGATACAATACAGAGCAGAGAATGGCCAATAATCAAAGATCAATTTTAAGGAATATTCTTTTATTTATTAATAAGCCAACTAACTATTCCGGCTAGTTGTTTTTATTTGTTTGACAATATCTTCACCGTAAAAACCGTTTATAAGATGTTTGGAAATTTTAGCAAAATGAAATCCAATTCCGTACCAAATATCCTTGCAGTCGCGCTATTTCTGTCCGTTCCTGTTTTCCTCGCGGGTAACAGAATTCCGGCTCATAATTCCAAAACGCTTCCCACTGCAATATATAATCTCCCCGCAAAAAGCGACCTGAGTTCAAGTGTCGGATTCGTCAACGAAGTTTATGACAGCATCCAGCTGAATAAATACGGACTGGATAAATATGTGCTTCAGTTGGCCATGAAAGGCTTTGACAAAATGATGCGGAAGGGAGCTCTGAACAAAGACAGCATTCTGTCCATCGTGGATTTTTCAAAATCTTCACGCGAGAAAAGATTTTATGTGATCGACCTTAAGAATCGCGAACTATTATTTAATACATTGGTTGCACACGGCAGGAATTCAGGCATGGATTACGCCCGCTGGTTTTCTAACATGCCTTCCTCCAATAAGAGTAGTCTGGGCTTTTATATTACACAGAATACCTATAATGGA
>CALFNL010000380.1 GCA_937902875.1 uncultured Bacteroidota bacterium
TGGAATAGTCCCTGATCTCGTGATACAGAGTATCTCTCTCCACGGGTTTGCGTTTTACCTGCTTGATCAGTGAAACCAGTTCCACCGTACTCATGGCGGGATGTTGTTCCTCGCTGCCTGCCATGGAATAGATCCTGGTGGAGTCGTCAATGGTGCCATCAATATCATTCACCCCGAAGGAAAGAGTGAGTTGAGCGTTTTGCCTGCCCAGCATCGGCCAATACGCTTTAATATGTGGAAAATTATCGAGGAAAAGTCGGGCCACAGCATACATCTTCATATCCTCAATCAATGTGGATTCGGGTACCGAACTCATTTCATTGTCGTGATTTCGGAATTTGAGGGGGATAAATGTATTGAAGCCCCCCGTCTGATCTTGCAGGTCTCTCAATCTTTGCATATGGTCCACGCGGTGCCAGTATTGTTCAATATGTCCGTATAGTATGGTCGCATTGGTATTCATTCCCAGCCTGTGAGCCGTTTCATGTATCGAAAGCCATCCTTCCGCATCCACTTTGTCTGCGCAGATCCGCTCCCTGATTTCCGGATGAAAGATTTCGGCGCCCCCACCCGGCAGAGAATCCAGGCCGGCTTCATGAATGAGCTTCATTCCTTGTGCCGGGCTCAGTTTTGCCTTGCGAAACATATAATCCAATTCAACGGCAGTAAAACCCTTTATATGCAAGTCTGGCCTATGCGCTTTGATTTTTTTCAGCAGGTCGGCAAAAAATCCCAGGTTCATTTTCGGATGGACGCCGCCCACAATATGTACTTCGGTAACAGGCTTTTGATCGTAGGACCTCACGATGTCCATCATTTGTTCCGCGCTCAGTTCCCAACCTTCTTCCTTGTGCGCGTAGAGCCGTGAATATGAGCAAAACCTGCAACTGAATACGCAGACATTGGTGGGTTCAATATGAAAATTCCTGTTGAAATAGGTTGTGTCGCCATGCATTCTTTCCCTCACAAAATTTGCCAACGCACCCAGGTAGGAAAGAGGGGCTTTTTCAAAGAGCAGGATGGCATCATCTTCACCCAGTCTTTCCCGTTGCAATACCTTATCACCAATGCGTCGCAAATCCTGCGACAGCCCAGGGCCTTCAATCAGGGCTTCAATTGCTTGCAAATTCATCATGTATGGGAAGATTGATTTCTGAATTCAGGGTAAAGATAGCGCAGAAACAGAAGATGGAACAGAAACAGGCTCCACGAAATTTTTGCGTAGCCTTTGCTATGGAATTGAATATGACTGGGATCACTATTTGATTGAAAGCACCGGAACAGTTTAATATAACATTCCGGCAACACAACTGCACATTAGGCAGGCGATGGTTCCGCCAAGAAGGGCCTTGAGGCCTAGTTCGGTAAGATTCTTCCTTTGATTGGGCGCCAACTGACTGATACCTCCTATTTGTATTCCGATCGAAGAAAAATTGGCGAAGCCGCTCAGGGCATAGGTAGCCATGAGAATTGACTTGGGATTGAGCAAGCCCTCTTTTTTCAGCACGGCGAATTGCTGGTAAGCTACAAATTCATTGATAATGGTCTTGATGCCCAATAATTGGCCCACCTGCACAGTGTTCACACCGTCAACTCCTATCAGCCAGGCAACCGGTGCAAATAAATAGCCCAGTATGAACTGAAGGGTAAGGCCCTTGTCTTCGGGGCTCACACCGGGATGTGCATATAGGCTTGGGTTCAAAGCAACAATATGTTCATTGAGGCCCGTCCAATCGCCGGCCTTGAACAGGATATAGTTCAATACTTTCATTAAAGCTATAAAAGCCACCAGCATGGCGCCTACATTAACGGCCAGTTTCAGGCCATCGGTTGTACCCATTGACAAGGCGTCGAGAAAATTTTCTCCTAATTTTTGTTTGGGAATCTCAACACGCGTATCCACCTCATAATCCTTACTCTGCGGCAATAACAGCTTGGAACAAACGATGGCTGCCGGAGCGCTCATAATGGACTGGCTCAGCATGTGCAGCGCGAAATATTTCTGGAGTTCGATATCATTGCCGCCCAACATGCCTACATAAGCCGCCAGCACACTGCCGGCCGTGTTTGCCATGCCACCCACCATGATACAAAGGATTTCGCTCCGGTTCATTTTATCCAGAAAAGGACGGATCATCAGAGGCGCCTCGGTCTGTCCCAGGAAAATATTAGCCGCGGTTGAAACACTTTCAGGGCCCGTTATGCGCAGTTTACTCAACAGCCAGGCAAATACAAAAACCACCTTCTGCAAAATGCCCATGTAATATAGTATGGCCGACAAAGCTGCGAAGAAAATGATATTGGGTAGCACCTGCACGGCAAAAATATATGCCCAGCTCTGGGTGGAATCGGCCAGGTTGCCAAACATAAATTCCGTTCCTGAGTGGCTGAGATTGATCAGCTTTACAAATGCCTTCGAAAAAAATTCAAGAGTGATCCTGAAAAAATTGTATTTGCCACCCGATAGCACACCTATCCCAAACCCGATCTGTGCGGCCACACCTATTGTAACCACGCGCCAATTGATGGCTTTGCGATTGGAACTAAATAAATAGCAGATGAAAATCAAGAACAGCAATCCCCCCAGGCCCCTAAGCAGGTTTTCAAAGTGGAATCCCATCATGCAGTTACTTTAGGAATTTGATTATGCTGGCAATATACAATTTTATTGAAGTAAAATATTACCAACGGAATTTGGCCTTCGCGGTTTCAACCAATCCGGTAATATCATCCGACGCCTTGAATTTCAATATCGCGAATCCATAAAGGAGCAGGAATACCGCCGACCGAATAAAAACATTCAGGTAGATATGGCCGGTATTCGGGATAAGGTACACCAATGCAAAACAGGCTAGTGCCAGTAATGCAGCCTTCAGGTTTTGCACTGTAAATGGCTGCAACTTGAAGAATTTCCAGAGAAAAATAAATCTTACTGTGTTATAGGTTGTGAGTGCAATGAGGTTTCCGAACGCGGGCCCGATAACGCCATAGCTGCTCGTGAGCCAATAATTCAATGGAATGGAAACCACCACCAGCAGAATCTGGGTGAAGAAATCAATCTTCCAGAATTTAGAAAGAAAAAGAATTTGTGAATTCATGCCCGTGCCAAGGTCGATGATTTTTGCGATTCCCATATAAAGCACAATCACCTTAATGGGCTCATAAGCGGGGCCCAGGAATTTTACCGCATCATCAATATTCAAAAGAACCAGGCCGAATATGGCGAGGCCAACGATCAGCAGATTGAGAGCCGTCTTTTTATAGATCTCATCAATTTTTTTCACGTCTCTTTTATGCCAGGCCTCCGCGATGAATGGCGTAGTTATGGAAACCAGGGAACGTTGAGGCACTTCCATAATGGTGATGAGATAAGTGGCAATGGAAAAAACGGCCGCGTCCACCAATCCGCCCTTCGCCTTACTCGCGATAATGATGGTGTCATTAGTCCTCGAAATGATATTCAGCAGAGAACCCAGGAAAATGAATGAACCGAAAGTGATGATCTTGCCCTTGAGCCTCCTGGTAACTGAACTGATAGAAAAATTGAGTTTGATTTTCCCGCTGCTCCACAATACCATCACCAGGATCAGTACTGGCAATAAATATACGTATGAATATAAATGAATGAAATGGCTGAAACTGATCCATTTTAGAGCGAAGGCTATTATGAAAAGGCTGGTGAGTACCCGGAAGACCAATTCCTTCATGGCATTGGAAAGGACCGTTTTCTTCAGGCTCCAGGCATATGCCTCAAGCAGATTGAAGAAAGCAATGATAATGGTGAAGGGGTAGATCAAATCGAAATAGTCAACAAATAACGGAGAGTGCTCTCCGAATTTTCGGATGATCAAAGGCTTCAGGTGGGGCATGATGATAATGAACAATAGGCAGCCCAAAAAACACAGTGAAAAGGTGATCAGGTGAAGGTCATTCTTTTCCGGAGGAAGGTACGATTGATAAAATGGAAAAAATTTGAACGCAATGGGAACACTGCCCAGGGTGCAGGCCGTGGAAAAAAACAATGATACATCCAGCAATACCCTGGTAAGACCCAACCCGCTATTACCTACAAAATGGGGGAATAACCACAATACGTTGATGGCCCCAATCACGAATCCCGCATAGGTGATCAAACTGGAAATAATACTCTGTTTACGTACGATACCCATGCTAGCGTGTATTACAGGAGAAGTTCATGATTGAGAACAAACGGTGGAATTTCGTTTACCCTTGCCGCAATATTATTGAATATGCTGCCAAATATAGCAGGAAAAGCACACATATTTATTCGCGATCAGGCCATAAGCTCTATAGCCAATTATCACCGGTGATAGTGACAGCTTCATAGTACGGGTCTTCCCTATGCGCAATTCTTTGAAATAAAAAAAGCAGGACAACGCCTGCTTTTATAAAAATGCCAAACTGCAATTACATGTGCTGTTGAATCTTCTTCACGAAATTACCCTTGGGCTGGGCACCTACTAATTTATCTACCACTTTGCCTCCTTTTACGAAGAGAATGGCCGGTATGGAAGTGATTCCATAGTTAATAGATAGTTGAGGATTATTGTCAACATTTACTTTACCAACATTTATTTTACCCTCATATTCCTTACTCAATTCTTCAATAACGGGTCCAATAGCACGGCAGGGGCCACACCATTCTGCCCAAAAATCAATTACCGACAACATTTCCGAAGTAAGAACCTTTTCCTGGAAATTCGAATCATTAAATTCATGTGCCATAGTTATAATTTTATTTTTTTAAGTTTTATTACTCAGCTTTCAGTGACGGATCTTGTTATTCAGGGTAACCGCTACCATCGCCCTTAGAGAATTGCAAATTTAAGTCCATTCCCGTTAAAATGATGTTATGACATTATCTAATCTGTCCCTTAGTCAGCCTCTGCCTAACTCGTTGTTATACTTACTTCCAGATCGGGATTTGCTTCCAGGAAAGCAGCCATTTCTTCATTCATTTCAAAGCCTTTTTCGG
>CALFNL010000381.1 GCA_937902875.1 uncultured Bacteroidota bacterium
AGCGTAACCAGTTATGCCCATGGCGGAGGGATGATGGTGTCTCGCAAGGTTATTAAGGAAGTGGGCCTCATGCCTGATGAATTTTTCCTGTACTACGAAGAATTTGACTGGTGTGAGCAGATCAAGAGAAAAAAATACAAGGTTTATTACCAACCCAAGTCACTCATATATCATAAAGAGTCGATGACCACCGGCAAATTCAGCCCCTTAAAAACATTTTACCAAACCCGCAACAGGATCCTGTTCATGAGGCGGAATGTGCCCATGCCCCGCCTTGCGGTATTCATGTTATATTTTACATTCTTTACCATACCAAAGAATACGCTCACTTTTTTCATGAAAGGGCAGAAGGCTCATTTGAAATCATTTTGGAAAGCCATCATCTGGCATTTTAATCCTGCAATCACCTTTAATTAGAAACTATGTGCGGTATTACCGGCTTTATCGATTTTAACAAGAACAGCAGCCTCCCAACGCTTAAGAATATGACGGAGGCTCTCGTGCATCGTGGCCCCGATGATACCGGCTATGAAGTGTATGATTCGCCATCGGCCCTCATTGGATTTGGGCAGAGACGCCTGTCGATCCTGGACCTTTCCCCATTGGGTCATCAACCGATGCATTTTGGAGACCTCATTGTAAATTATAACGGAGAGATCTACAATTTTAAAGAGATCAGAAAAGAGCTGGAAGAAAAGGGCTACCAGTTTCAATCCTGGTCAGACACCGAAGTGATTCTCAAAGGCTATCATTGCTGGGGCTGGGATGTATTGCAGAAATTCGTCGGCATGTTTGCGATGGCTTTCTACGACAGGCGGCAGGAGAAAGTCTATTTCGTTCGCGACAGGGCCGGCGTGAAGCCGTTCTATTATTACAGCCACAATGAAATCCTGCTGTTTGGTTCGGAGCTCAAGGCCCTCTATCAGCACCCTTCATTCAGGAAGGATATTGACGTAAACAGCGTAGCGCTTTTTCTGCAATACAGTTATATACCCGCGCCTCATACCGTTTTTCACAATACCTATAAGCTGCTGCCCGGCCATATTCTATCCATCGATCTGAAAACGAAAAACCAGGAAACCCGCAAATACTGGGATGTATTTGATTATTATAATAAACCCATTCTTGATATTTCAGACGCGGAAGCCATTGAACATACTGATAAGCTGCTAAAAAACGCATACGAATACCGCATGGTTGCGGATGTGCCCGTGGGGCTATTCCTGAGCGGAGGTTATGATAGTTCGAGTGTTGCGGCATTATTGCAAACAGGGCGCAGTGAAAAACTAAAGACTTTCACGATAGGCTTTCACGAAAATGAATTCAATGAAGCGCCCGAGGCGAAAAAAATTGCGGAGTACTTAGGCACTGATCATACAGAATGGTACCTGACCGCCAAAGAGGCCGCGGAAGTATTGCCATTGCTGCCGGAAATTTATGACGAACCCTTCGCCGATAATTCCACGGTCCCCACCGTATTGGTGAGCAAGCTGGCGCGCAAGCAGGTTAAAGTGGCACTCAGCGCCGATGGTGGAGACGAGATATTCGGTGGCTACAATAAATTTAACCAGGCGCAGAAATTCACGGGGCAGATCCCCTCTGCTCTTCAAACCGTGCTGAGTGGCGCCATGTCGCTGGTGAACCCAGATTATATTCCTTATTTCAATTCAAAATATAATTTCAGCACCAGGTACGAGAAGATGAAACTCATCTGGAAAAAACACGATCCTATAGCCGCAATAAAATATATCAGCCAGTATATTACGGAAAGCCAGGTGGAATCATTTTTGGGAAAGCCATTTGATCGCTATCACACTTTTTTTGAAGATGGGGCCAAACTGGCTTCACATGACGGAGTTGTAAATCGTCTTTTGGCAATTGACTACAAGACCTTCCTGGTAGATAATAACCTGGTGAAGGTTGACAGGGCTACCATGTCTGTTGGATGGGAAGGAAGGGAACCCATGCTTGACCACAGGGTGATAGAATTTGTAGCACAACTACCTTCTTCGAT
>CALFNL010000382.1 GCA_937902875.1 uncultured Bacteroidota bacterium
GCAAAACTTTGGTGTGGGTATTCCATGATGCTTCTTGTAAAATGACCTTATGGCAAAAATTCTTTGGCTTGCAAGTTGGTATCCAAACGAGGCTCACCCTCTGGAAGGAGATTTTGTGCAGCGCCAGGCCAGGGCTCTTGCATTGTTCGAGGAGCTTACTGTGATTTATGTGTCTAAAGGAGATAAAAAGGATGAGGATAGGAATTTTTGGATCGAGAAGAATGAGAAGGGTAAACTGACTGAATTCATCGTTTATTACAAGGCTCCAGGGGTTTTTCCAAAACCCTTGAATCAATTCGTGTCGTTCATCAGGTATCAGTCCGCTTTCAACAAAATGATCGGAGATTATTTGAAAGAAAACGGAGTGCCGGAAATAGTGCATGTGCATGTTCCTTTCAAGGCGGGCAAGGCAGCACTTTGGTTGAAGGATAAATTCAAAATTCGACTCCTGGTTACTGAACACTGGAGCGGTTATGACAAAAAGAATCCTGATAATTATTTCTCCAGACCCCTTTACTTCAGGAGGCTTGTGAGAAAAATCTTTACACGGGCCGATTGCATAGTTTCTGTTTCACGGGATTTGGGAATGAAATTACAAGCCTTGTTTGGAAACATTCCAGTGAAGGTGATCTCAAATGCAGTTGATGAAAAGCTCTTTTTTCCGAAGCAGGGTGAGATACAGCAATTCCGATTCATTCATAATACGGCGGTATTTGAACAACAAAAGAATACCAAAGCCTTGTTGGAGTGTCTTTCCCGATTAAAAAAGGCAGGTTATTCCTGGGAATGCATCATATTCGGAAAGTTTTCAAAAGATCTCAGGGATCGGTCGCTTGAGTTGGGATTGGGGAATCAGGTGGTATTTACCGGCGAAATTCCCTATTCGAAAGTGGCCGAATGGATGCAGTCATCTGCAGTTCTTGTAAATTTCAGCAGGTATGAAAATCAGCCCTGCACCATTCTCGAAGCATTATGCTGCGGTGTGCCGGTGATCGCAACCAGGGTAGGAGGCATTCCTGAAATCATTAATTCCCGGAATGGAATCCTGGTTGAGAGTGAAGATGAAGACCAGTTGCTAAATGCTTTGGAAGAAATGATAATTGCCTATGACCGCTTCGACCGGGAGGAAATTTCAAGGCAGGCCAGGGCAGCTCATGGCTTCAAGACTATTGGAAAGGAGATATCAGCATTATACAAAGACCTGATATAGTTATGATAATTCCGCCAGTCTTTAATGCCATTATGAAGCAGATTCCAGGGGCTAATAAGTGACACTAATTTTTCAGCCTTTGCTGAAAAGACTATTTGCCCCTACTCCTTTAATTTTTTTACAAGATTGATATACTCCTCCATTGCCATTTCCTTAGTCTTTCCTTTCAACTCATTCCAGGCTTCGAATTTTGCTTTGGCCACAAAATCAAAAGGATTGGCAGGTGCTTCGGCATTATTATCGCCCTCGGTTGCCTGTTTGTAAAGTGAATAGAGTTGTAAGAGTGTTTCATTGCTGGGTTTTGAAGCCAACTGTTTGCTTTCTACAGTTGCTTTCTCAAAGAGTTCTTTCAGGTCCATGTATCACAGTTTTGCCCGAAAATAAGATATTAGTTTGAAGATTAACAGGAGAAGCGGCAGTTAATTAGGGCGATGGGGTTGACGGATAGAGCTGTGCCAGGCAATAATAGCCATGGTGAAATAAACCTTCCAGTGTTTTTTGAGATGCTCATCGATTGACATGGTGAAAATGAGTGCAATACCTTATTTTTATCTGCCTGAAACCTGAATCAATATCCGGGGTTTTTCAAAATTTATCCCGCAAAATCTTATAGGAAAATGGAGATACTCAGAACGCTTTACAATGAGTTCATTTCTTTCCTGGGCATCGGGCCGCTGATAGACATGTATCATTCCGGTGATTACAGCAAGCTTCTAACATTTGATGGTATTCTTGGGGCCATTGGCCCTTTAATCCCCTTGCTTTTGATCATTGAGATAATAAGGGCAGCGCTATACAGGAGATTCAGAATGGCAGACTACAAGATCCCTTTTTTGATTTATGTATTCAACCGGTTTATTTCCCGTTTCATTTCAATTGCTGCCGTGGCTTTCTGCATAGGATTTTTTGAAAAATATGCTCCTTTCAAAACTCATTTTACCTGGTATTGGCTGATATACGGATATATAATCTGGGAATTTGCTCATTTTGTATATCATTTCCTGGGACATAAAGTAAGGCTGTTCTGGTGCCTCCATTCCACTCACCACTCTCCGGAATCTATGAATCTGTCTGTGACCTTCGCGCATTTCTTTCTGGAAGCCCCTTATGCCGATGTAATTCGAACTTCAATTTGCATTCTGGCAGGAGTTGAACCTTCTCTCTTGTTTTTCATCATGTTTGTAGATGGAACTTGGGGAGCTTTTATACATGTGGGTGAAAACCTGATGAATGATGGCAGGTTGGGATTTTTGAACAGAGTAATACTCACACCATCTCATCACAGGGTTCACCATGCGCGGAACCCTTTATATATGGATACCAATTTCTGCAATCTCCTGAATATCTGGGATCGCGTTTTCGGCACATTGCAACCTGAAGCCAAAGATGAAAAACCGGAATATGGAATTACAAGGCCCATGAATGCCGGAAATTTTCTGGACGTATATTTTGGAGAATTCGTGGCATTATGGAAAGACATCATTAAGGCACCAGGAATCAAATATAAGCTCCTGTACATTGTAATGCCTCCCGGCTGGAGCCATACCGGCCAGCATAAAACGGCCACCACAATCAGGAATGCATTTTTAAAAGACAGAATTGGGAAGACCACTGAATTGGCAGAATAAGAATCCCTATTGGGACCGGTTCTGATAATCAAATCGCCAAAAATCCCGGAAGTTTTGCTAAACCGTATAAATTCATACCCGGGAAATGAATAAATAGCGAACTTTATCTAAAACAGGATATTTATGCGGACAGTGCAGGATATCATCGATACCAAACCCAGAGCCTCCAATTTCATTCGTTCTGACAAACTGGTAATTGAAGCGTTGAATTACTTAAATGCGGTAAACCTCAGCTATCTCATTGTTATGGACGATGGCGTATTCAAAGGGATTTTCAGTGAGAGGGATTATACGCGTAACCTGGCTTTGAAGGGCCGGTCAAGTGCCACCACAACGGTTGGGGAAATTATGACTGCCGACCTTCCCAAAGTAGTGCTCGCCGACTCTGTGGAGCATTGCATGAATGAAATGACTACCAGGAAAACGCGCTATCTCCTCGCTTATGATGGAAATAAATTTGTGGGGGTAATCACTATTCATGACCTGCTTCGGCAGGTTATTGCGAGCAAGGAAGATGTATTTGACCGTGCGCTTACCAAAAAACTCATTGATAACGATGAGAGCAGCGAAAGGATTTATTAATATGTGAGCTGAAACAGCTATGAAAACAGAGACCCGAATCAACGGCTCTAACGTTTGGCTTTAATATAACCCCAACCTTCTCTTTCTTTTGAGATGATTTCGTAGATGCCATCGGGTACTATTTCAACTCCCGGGATCAATTCCGATTTATCTACATTATTATTTTTCAAGGCAATGGCACAGACCTTGAAAGTTGCTGATTTATTGGCTGCCAGTTTTTCTACCTCCGCCGCAGCCACTGACTTTCCTTTACGAATCAGATCGAGTGATTTTCCATATAATACTACCTCCACTTTAGCGCCCTGATTATTGTCTGCAATTTCATGCACCCAGTTAAGAACGGCCTTTTGATCAACCGTATCACTGCTTGTAAGGTCAAATACTACTCTATAATCAGTCACTTGGGCCTGGAGGTATGCGGAAGAAAGGCATATCATAGCCGCTAATGAAATTATTTTTCTCATAATGAAAATATTTGGCTGAAGTAAGATATGAAACAAAAAGGTATGATGCAATACCCTGAAGGATGCGTTCCGGAGATATTATGAAGGTAGACCTTAGTAAGTATGGCAATGGAGAGTGCTAAGGGATCGTCTTATGGTTCCGAATGAGGGATTTTATACGTTCTTTAATTCTTCTTCAATCAGGTCATTGAGGTTCGCTTCATTTTTCCAGACCCATTCCGGCAGTTGCTGGTGCACAATCTTCCAGCCGTTATCGCCTTTTTCCATACGGAAAAGTATGCGATTCCCGCGGTCGTCCACCACATCCACTGTGAACAAGCCTTCCGCGAGTCCGTTCTGCTTTCTGAAATTGAATTCCCTCAACCGTCCCTCTGCTTTGAGCAGCCTGGTAAATTGAATGTTCCTGATGAATTTGATCTGCATGCGCTCGAGTTGAATGTGTAATTAGCAGCAATTTACATGCAATAGTTTTATAAAGCACTCATAATTCCTTCATAAAGTTTTGCACAAGGAAACACTGAGTATTATAGCATGCCTGAAATGTACGTGTGGCCTGTCTTTTGGCGGGAGTTAAGCTTTTCTTAAAATGGAAATTCAAATCAACTCCGGGCCCTGAGGATATTTTAGATGCGAATCATTTTGGGGTTCATGAGCTTATTGACTTAATAGGTGAGGTCCACTAATTCAAGCCTGGTATCAACATGATTCAGTCCTGTAAACGTATTCAGCACATAAACTTCTTTTTTGGCGAACCAAACAGTGGAATTATACCATATTATATCCTTCAGTACGCCGCCCTGCTGGCCCTCATAACTTTGAATAACGAGATCTCCATAAGGCAATGTGACAGTAGAATCCTTTGCCCTCACCAGAAAAGTCTCATCCGAACCGTCGTTTTGTGTATCATAGCTATCATTCGCCAATGCAGGATCCTTACAGAGCAAATGTGCCCCTGAATTTTGAAATTGATAGAGGCCATCTGGTTTTTGATTCAGAACAAAGACTGTGGCGCCTGTACTGTCTGTTATCACGAACCATTTATCGGGCCCCATGGTTTGCTCGGCGCTGATGGTGTAAGTTAGATTTGTGGTGGTTTGTAAAATTCCGGCAGCATTGAACTTCTTCAGTCGATACACCCATTTTGTTCCCACTTTGGGTATGAGGGGTTCAAGGGTGGTAGTTTTGTGGCAAGACAAAAAAATGACGGATGCCATTGCAGCAACAAGGAATTTTCTCATGTTTTCTATTTTCAAAATCGAATAAGTACCTAAAGACTGGTAAATATAAGACGTGGTTCCTTATCTGGTGGATTTTGAGCCTTTTTTTTGAAACGAGAATCAAGCCAGCTTGGCTGTGGAAGCCCCATTCGTTCATGGCGGGCAGGGAAGGAGCCCATAGGTATGAACACTTCGGTAGATGTGGCGGAATTAATGAAATATGCTCCCGGGGAGGCAGGTCCGGGCAAATCTTGTTGTAGTTAGAGAGAACAGGATGAAGCAGAGGAATTCTGCCCGGCATCAGGACCATGGGGCAGAATTATACTAGCGCATGACCGGTGAAATTTTTATGGTGCCGTCTTTATTGTGTTGAATTACCCGGTACATATATTTTTTCTTCACAGGAGAATTGGTAATACTATCATTTTTCCTGCAGGAAAAAGCGGCAAATAAAAATATCAGGATTAGTATTTTCTTCATATGGCTTGTTTTAGTTCATGATTTGCATTTGAGCCCTCGAAGTGAAGGTCTAAATATTATAAATCGTCAATAATGCCTGCATCGCAACAGGCTGTCTCTATTACAAGGAGTAAATGAAACTATAATTGTAAGTTCCCGTTTCTTCATGAGCATTCACGGTTTGAACGGTACTCCAGTCCTTGCCATCTTCGGACGCCTGTACTTCATAGTAATCGGTCTCATTGGTTTCTTTTGCCGACCACATGATCTTATCATAATTCAGTAAATGCTCCACAACTGAAGAGACTATATCTACACCAAGCAAACTGTTTTTTGCATAATAGAGCATCCATTCATAGATATTCATTGATTTACCTGCTATCGTTTCGCGATAGTTGGGGTCATAATGTGTGTTCCAGCAGCCATGTCCGCAGGGGTAAGTAGTAAGCCGCGCATATCCAGGCATTAAAGCATTCAGGCTATTGGTAAAATCTGTTGCGGTTCCCAGGTAGGGGTTGTCTCCGGCGGTGCCGGCGAATGCCCAAGACCGAATGCCAAGGGCTGCGGGCACGGTAGCATTAGTGAAGGGGCCACCTCCCGGACTCATAGGAACAGTTGCCGCGATATATTGAGCATATCCGTCGGTAGTGACCATTTGAAGGGTTTGATCTCCCCCTGATGACAGGCCTGTAATATAAACTGCATTTTGGTCCACTCTGTATGGACTCTTGAAGAGGTAATTGTCAAGAACATATTTCACCCATGATTTGTAGGGAGCTAAACTCTGGCCTTGCAATGCGAGACACATGAAACGGCGTTTGATTCCCGTGCGCGGATCTGTGAATGACATTTTATTTCCGGTAGAAACCAGCCATGGAGTACCCCAGGAAAGGAGTTTGTTCAGATCGGACTGTGTGCTGCCCACTTCACCCAGGCCATGTTCAAAAATGATCAGCGGAAAAGATTCAGTGGGATTAAGGGGATCAGGCGTGGGCACGTACAATAGACCCCAGGCCTTCTGGCTTCCCGAAACATTGAATTGAATGGCCTGCTGGTTGCCAATTATTGTCTGGGCTTTTGCATTCAGGAGCAGGCAACTGAACGCCAGACATAGGATACGGATTTTCATAGACTCTCAGACCGCCATGAACGGCACGGGATCTTATCCAAAGAGAGCATCAAGGGTTGTTGAAATTTAGAAAGGGTTGGGTTTGTTGATGCAGTTAACCTTCTGCAAAAAATAAAATATCAATTGGCCAAACTGGATTCTTTTATTCTTCTGTGTTCACATATTCAATCAAAATATCATTTCAAAATGTGGAAACTTCTGCATGGGCTGGCAAATAGAAATTGAAACGAATGCCCGCATAGTTCATGCATTCTAAATACATTATCTATGCCAGTCTCGCCTTCATAGATATAGTTTTATCCACAATTTCGCAATCTTAACCTGAGATAAAATAGAAATTTGAATCATATATTTATTAAAATTTTTCTTATATTCTGGAAATGACCAAATGGTTTTGCCTTGTGTGGGTTTAATAGATCAATTGCCTGGCCTGCCTGAGAAAAAATGCTACCTTTTAGAATCGCATTCTATTTCCCCTGCCTAAACTCAAAAAAATGTCGGGCAAGTATTGTTTATTTTCCATCCTTATTATGGGCATCATGAATCTGCCCTGCCAGGCACAACAGAAGAATTCACTTGAACACCTGAAAGAAAAGATTTCAGAAAGGCTGGCAGCGGAAAAAGGATTTTTTGCTATCGCATTCAAGGACCTTCAAACAGGCGAAACGATTTTCCAGAATGAACACAGCCTTTTCCATCCCGCCAGCACCATGAAAACACCCGTAATGGTAGAGGCTTTTAAGGAAGCTGCGGAAAATGAACTCTCATTTTCAGATTCCATCTTGCTCAAAAATGAATTCATGAGTATCGCCGATAGCAGTTTTTTCAGCCTGGATTCCACGAATGACAGTGAAAAAGACTTGTACCAGCATCTCGGAGAAAAAAGAAGCATATCCCAGTTACTCTATAAAATGATTACCATCAGCAGCAATTTTTCCACCAATCTTCTCGTGGAAAAATTGGGAGCTTCCCGCATCACAGAAACCATGCATGATCTCGGCCTCGGGGAAATGCAGGTTCTGAGAGGTGTGGAAGATAATAAAGCATACGACAAGGGATTGAACAGTGTTACTACCGCTTACGACCTGATGCTGCTATTTGAAAATCTCGGAAATGGTCAATTGGTGAGTGCGCAAGCTTCGGCAGAAATGATCAGGATACTGGAAGACCAGCGCTTCAACGAAATAATTCCCGCAGAACTTCCGCTTCGCGTGAAGGTGGCCCACAAGACAGGATCATTCCCCGGTGTACACCATGATTCAGGTCTTGTGATCTTGCCAGATGGAAGAAAATACGTGTTAGTGCTGCTTTCCAAAGACCTGAAAGACGAAAAAAGCGCTACGAGGGCGATGGCTGATATATCCGCCATGATCTATAAATATGTTCACAGGCAGAAACACGCCATGCATTACTAAATATTATCCACCCTGCTGTTTCCGGCATATAGCCGATAATCCCGGCGAACCTGGCCGGAACCGCGATTCCAGTTTCGAATTTTCAATACACTACATGTAGAAATAAAGAGGCGTATCCTTTGGACTGAAGGCTCTTGATTGAGTATTTAAAGCATTCAACATGGGCTCTTTTCCTTACCTTTGCCTGCCTCAAAAAAGATGAAGGAACATACATGAAGAATATCCGGAATTTCTCCATTATTGCACATATAGACCATGGAAAAAGTACCCTGGCCGATCGCCTCCTGCAAAACACCCACACGATCAGCGATAGGGATATGAAAGAACAGGTGTTGGATGATATGGACCTGGAAAGGGAGAAAGGGATCACAATCAAGAGTCATGCTATACAGATCAATTACATGGCTAATGACGGAATGGAATATACGCTGAACCTGATAGATACACCCGGACATGTGGATTTCAGCTATGAAGTGAGCCGGGCCCTGGCTGCCTGCGAGGGCGCCTTACTTCTGGTTGACGCAACGCAGGGTATACAGGCACAAACCATATCCAATTTGTACCTCGCAATCGACAATAATCTGGAGATCATTCCTGTGATCAACAAGATTGATATGGACGGGGCGATGATTGAAGAAGTGCGGGATCAGATCATTGAATTAATAGGATGTAAGCCCCAGGATATTTTACTGGCCAGCGGCCGCACCGGAGAAGGAGTTGATAAGATTCTGGAAGCGATTGTAGCCAGAATTCCATCCCCCAAGGGAAATCCCGATACACCTCTGCAGGCATTGATCTTCGACAGCGTTTATAATAGCTTTCGTGGAATAATCGTGTACTACAGGATCCTGAATGGTAAGATAAGGAAGGGAGACAAAGTGAAATTTGTATCTACGGGTTTGGAATATGAAGCTGACGAGGTTGGCATTTTGAAACTAACGCTCACTCCCAAAGAAGAAGTGAATTGCGGGGACGTTGGGTATATCATCACCGGCATCAAGAATGCAAAGGAAGTGAGGGTGGGGGATACCCTTACCCTCGCCAATAATCCACATCCCGAAATGATCAAAGGATTTGTGGAAGTGAAGCCCATGGTATTCGCAGGCATCTTTCCAATTAATACGGATGATTTTGGAGAACTCCGTGACTGTATGGATAAACTGCAGTTGAATGACGCCTCGCTCACCTTTGACCTGGAAACTTCACAGGCCCTCGGATTTGGCTTTCGCTGCGGTTTCCTGGGAATGCTGCACATGGAGATCATCCAGGAGCGGCTGGAAAGAGAATTCAACCAGACGGTTATCACCACGGTTCCTAACGTTAGTTTCATAGCCTATGCTACCAACGGACAAAAAATTACGGTGAATAATCCTACCGAAATGCCCGATCCTGTTCGGATTGACAGAATAGAAGAGCCATTCATAAAGGCCCAGATCATCTCCAAACCTGAATATATCGGGAATATCATGACCCTTTGCCTGGGCAAACGCGGAATCCTGATCAATCAAAGCTATTTAACAACCACTCGCGTGGAGCTGGTGTTTGAAATGCCACTGACGGAAATTGTATTTGATTTTTACGACAGGCTCAAGAGCCAGACCCGTGGTTATGCCTCATTTGACTATCACCCAATCGGCTACCGTGAAAGCGATATTGTGAAAATGGATATCCTTTTGAATGGCGACAAGGTAGATGCCCTGAGCGCCCTGATCCATCGCAGCCGCTCTCAGGAATTTGGCAGAAAGCTCTGTGAAAAGCTCAAGGAGCTCGTGCCCCGCCAACAATTCCAGATAGCCATTCAGGCGGCGATTGGGGCTAAAGTGATAGCCAGGGAAACCATCAGCGCCATGCGCAAAGACGTAACAGCCAAATGTTACGGCGGTGATATCAGCCGTAAGCGCAAGCTGCTCGAAAAGCAAAAAGAAGGCAAGAAAAGAATGCGCCAGATAGGAAATGTGGAAGTTCCTCAGGAAGCATTTCTCGCCGTGCTGAAGCTCGACGAATAATTGATTAACTTTCTCAAAAAATATGGCAGTGTTTTCCCCAGACCTCTACATGAATGTTGAAGTAACCGCGAGGTTCATCCACAAGGGCAATGATAAACCCATCCACGGGAAAGAATACGAAGTGAAATTATTCGACAAGGACTTTTTCGATGATGATTTCATAGGGCAGGCCCATCCCGGGCAAAATGGCGTAGTGCACATCAGCTTCAACCCTTCGAAATTATACCGCAATGAGCCCATCATTGACAGGGCCCTGGAATTCTATTTCGTGCTGTATAAGAACGGTAAAGAAGTGTTTAAGAGTCAGGTGATGAAGGAAGCCGACCTGGAATTTTTTGAAAAATTCAAGATGGGAAAGGGCGAGATTATTGACCTGGGAACTTTTTTGGTGGATGCCTGATCCGTTCTATTTTCTTTTTCCGGTCTTTGCCGGCGTTGTGGAAGGGGGATAAATATTAAGTTTGTCCTCGGTAACGGGCACTCCTACGGGCGCTTCACCATCTTTCAACTTGAAATGGAAGACTTTTTCAATATGCACCCACCTTCCATCCTTCCATTTGAAACCTTCGTAGTCTCCATCGGGGATATAAGTATATTTCTTTTCTACCTCATTATTTTCAGGGATCAGGTGTTCATACAGGATCATATCCAGATCATCATCAAATTGCATCCTGGCATTCGCGTCTTTCTTAAATTCAATTTCAAACCTGGCCTGCATGGGTCTATGGCTCGTGTCTTCTTCAAAACTGAAGAACGGACCGCCGAAAACCGGCCGGCCGGCCGCGTTGAAACTGAGCACTTCAATCCGCTTCTTGGTACTCCTGAAATTGTGCTCATCATAACCTAGCAGGGTATAAAAGCGTTTACCGCTGAACTCTTTTTCGATAATCCTGTAGTAAATAGCGCCTACCCATGCCTGTGGATTAGTGATGGTATCATTCAGATTCCTGATCTCAAAAGTCTTGTCGAGCAACGGGTATAATTTGAGCGATCCATCGGCTGTGTGCATCTGGATGGCGCCATGCCTGCGGTTCAAATTGTCGTCTCTCACTACCTGCCAGGTGAAAATGCGGAAACTGCTGTCAGGAGCATATATCCGCGAAATGGTTTGAAGGGAATCGAAAGGGTAATAAAATGAATTCTTCTCTTTGAGCGCTCTCACCAGGATGCGGGTGAAACTGCTGTCGGCATTAAAAGACTTCTGCTGATCAACCCCCCGGAAACATTTCAGCTTGGTACCGACAACCCCGATGACCCCCCGGTCCAAAAGACGCTTGGCACCGATCTGGATATCGGCGACACCTCAAAGATGCCCAAGGCTACTCAGAT
>CALFNL010000383.1 GCA_937902875.1 uncultured Bacteroidota bacterium
AAAAATTATTTTCGCTCATTGCCATTGGATGTGCTTCTTATTTCTGCCAGGCGCAGGAATTGAGAACACCTTACCCCTCTCCGCCGCAGACCATCAAGCAGGATTTCGGATTATCCACGATAGAATTATCTTATTCGCGCCCGGGCGTAAAAGGGAGGACAATTTTTGGAGACCTGGTTCCCTATGGGAAGGTTTGGCGCACCGGAGCCAATAGTGCCACTACCATCCAGTTTGGAGAAGACATAGTATTCGGAGACGCCAAAGTACCCGCGGGTAAATATGGGCTACTAACGATTCCCGACCGGAATCAATGGACCGTGATTCTGACCAAACAATTGGACGTTACCAGTCCGGCCGCCTACAGGCAAGACCAGGATGTGGCAAGAGTAGTGGTAACGCCAGACGAAATGCCATTTTCTGTTGAATCTTTCATGATCATATTCGAGAATCTCACCGCGTCATCCACCGATATGCTAGTGCTATGGGACAGGACAGCCGTTAAGGTTCCTATTAAGTCTGATGTTGATTCTAAAATCATGGCAAGTATCGATGAGTTGATGAATAAAGACAATCGTCCTTATTATGAAGCGGCTTTATATTATATGAATAACGGTAAAGACCTGAATAAGGCGATGGGATGGTTTGATAAAGCAGTGCAACAAAGTCCGAATGCATTTTGGGTATGGCATCAAAGGGCAAACTGTCTTGCAAAATTGGGCAGGAAACAGGATGCCATTGCTTCGGCCAATAAATCGATTGAATTAGCCAAGGCAGCCAAGAACGACGACTACGTTTCTCTGAACAATAAACTGATTGCGTCTCTGAAATAATTTTTTGATTTCTGAAGATGAAAGTCCCGCTGGAGTAAAAATTTCAGCGGGATTTTATTTTTGAGGAATGCCGGAAACATCTTGTATGGAAACAGTAGAATTTCCATTTCTTGAAATCAATAATTGCAGGATCCATGCTATTGCAATCACCGCGACAGCCCCAATGAAATTCAACCATAGGAATCCCAGGCCAATGATCTTTTTTTCATTCAAAACAAAGAGGGTTATCACCCCAAGTTCTCCAAGGATGGCGCTCCAAAAGACAGCATTACCCCTTATCTTTTTGAAAAAAAATGCCACCAGGAACACGCCCAGGACCACTCCATAAAACAGGGAGCCTAATTTATTTACCGCTTCAATAAGACTGTTACCTATATTGTATGCGAACATGGCCACCACAATGCAAAAGATGCCCCATAAGAGTGTATAGATTTTCGCTATCCTGTAATCCTGGCTTTCGGTCATGGAAGGGTTTACAAATTTCTTGTGAAAATCCACAACGCTGGCCGACGCGAGCGAATTGAGGGCCGCCGCGATGCTGCCCCAGGACGCGAGAAATATTACGGCAATCAATAATCCCACCAGGCCCTTTGGCAAAAAGTCGATCACGAACCTGAGAAAAATGTAATTGGTATCATTACTATCCCCACCCACGCCCGACTTACCTATCATTTGCTTAAATGATTTGCGCAGGCTATCTCCCTGACGGTTCACATTTTTCAATTCCTCCTGAAAAACAGGGCTGAAATCCATTCCCGATTCTACACGGGGATACTTTTCCATCAGCGCCAGCTTCCTGTTATTGAATTGATCGTATTCAGACTGAATAATCTTCAGGGAATCGGCATAAGTGCTGTTGGCAACTTTTTCAACCAGGGTATTGTTAAAGAAAAGCGGCGCCTTATGAAATTGGTAGAACGAAAAGACCAGTACGCCTATCAGTAGAATCAGGAATTGCATCGGCACTTTTACCAGGCCATTCATGAGCAGGCCAACCCTGCTTTCCCTCAGAGATTTTGCCGTCAGATATCTTCCCACCTGGCTCTGATCTGTTCCAAAATAAGAGAGCGCCAAAAATAATCCTCCTATCAGCCCGCTCAGTAAATTGTATTGGTCGCTCCAGTCAAAGCCGCCGTTTGGTTTCATGCCGGTTGTGATCACATTGAGCTTGCCCATTTTGCCGCCCACCTTAAGCGCGTCAAAAAATCCCACTCCTTCCGGCAATAATCTCACCACCATATATGCAGCCACAAACATGCTCACAAAAATTCTTATGAGTTGTAACTGTTGCGTATAAGCGACAGCTTTCGCCCCGCCACTCATTGTATATATAATCAGCAATCCACCCATCAGCACATTCGTGATATAGATATTCCAACCCAATAGCGATGAAAGAATGATAGAAGGGGCATAAACGCTGATTCCTGTGGAAACGCCACGCTGCAGCAAAAAGAGAAAGGAAGTGATAATGCGGGTCTTTACATCGAATCGTTTTTCAAGGTATTCGTAGGCCGTGTACAATCTGAGGCGATGGAATAACGGTACGAAGGTGATACAGAGCACTACCATGGCGAGTGGCAAACCGAAATAATATTGCACGAACCGCATTCCATCTGTGTATGCCTGACCGGGCGCAGACAAGAAAGTTATGGCGCTGGCCTGGGTGCCCATGATGCTCAGTAAAATGAGCCACCATGGCATTTCACGGTCGCTGAGGAAATAACCCTCGAGGTTTCTGGAACTCCTGCTTTTATATACGCCATACAATATAATGCCCAGCAGGGATATGATCAATACTATCCAGTCGAAATAACTCATGCAAAATGTTTCGTGAAATACACGAAGAAAATAATCAGCGCCCCCAGAAATCCAATGACCAGGGCATACCAGCCCCACCATTTCTTAAATATCGGTGGACGTTCTTTTTCTTCGTGCATAGATGCTTATTTTGAAAAGCGGTATAGTAACACCGCTATTACAATCCCCAATAAGATTCCTTTTGCAAGGGGTTTAAAGATCAATGCGACCAGAATTCCTAAACTAACACCAATGATTACACCTATTTCCGGACTTTTGCGCGGTCTATTTTGCTGAGCCATTTTTTTTCTGATGATTTGGATTAGCGACCAAATTAGCGAATAATCTGTAAGCACCGGGAACACCTGCAGGTAATTCGCGAAAAAAAACAAGCCCGGTATAAATAAACCTCCCTTTACCATAGTTTGCTACAATGAGACTCCCATTCTGCGCATTCTCTTCCCCGGGATCTTTCATGCTCAAAATGGCTTTGTAGGCGGGATCCAATTGGTCTGCAAAATAAATCCCACGCTCCTGTATCCAACCTTCAAAATCCTTTTCCGTTATTTTATTGGGCCAGTTCAACACCGGATCCGATGGTACCAGAAAGTCAACACTGGCTTTTTCATCGGTGGTGCGGTTCCGGGAAACCACGAAATCATAAGGCCCGAATTTCGCCTTCTGGGTTGCGGAATAGCCACTGGTATTATATTGTACCAGGAGGTTACCTCCGTTTTTCACATAGTCCATAAGCACTGCATGATAATTATTCAGCCAGTCGTGTACGTTATAGGCTCTCACTCCGATTACAATAGCGTCAAATTTCCTGAGTGTTTCGGCTGTGAGGTCCTTTTCTTCAAGAAAGCTCACTTCATAGTCCATCTGCTGCAGTGATTCCGCAACCTTGTCTCCCGCCCCCCTGATATAGCCAATCTTCTTCCCATCCGTTTTGATATCTTCATTTATAATGGAAATCTTGTCAAGGTAATAATATGTAATGGCCGGTATGTGGGAATATTCAATTCTTCTGACGGCATAACTGAGTGGTGTGTCCGAAAAAACTGGTGGCATTTTCACGAGAAAGCGTATAGACTTCTGATCTCTGCTTTTTATCAGCGAATCCGTATTGATCGTATATGTCTGTACCCCATTCTCGGGGATATTGAGATTTTTTTCCAGGAACAGACTGTCTTTTATCAATTTCCCCTGTTCGTAGTCAAAGCGGAACACGCTTACCCGGGCGCTATCAATCCTGGTCTTTGCATTCAGGAACAAACGAACCTCCCTGGTTTTCTTATTATTCAAATGGGTGAATACGAATGGAGGTCCGGCGGTAATTGAAATTGGAGGCGCAATGGCCAAAGGCTGATAGATTTCACCCATCACAGGGTCGGTAAATCTGTATTGCACGGGAATTCTGAATGTCAAAAATTGTTTTTCGATTTCCAGGTTCAGAGGAATAGAAATGGCAGCCGGATTTTGCGGTAAGCCTATTAAACTTTGATCATCAACCACAAAATGGCCGCCATCCAGTCCATGAAATAGCCAGTAAGGCTGACTGGTTAAATTCGCAGGTATAACAAAAGTCTTAGTTGTGGTAAAGGGCTTATTCTTCGTTAGTTTATTGCCGAATTCAATATCGAAGGGCGCCATTGCTGAGCCAGACATGGGGATACCGCTCCTGTTGACCAGGTTAAGGGTTACGCGTAATGTTTTACCCTGGATAGCATAGGGTTCATTGGTGGTGGCTTCCATGTAAATGCCACTGCATGCCAGGATCAGCTTTTCCACTTCTGCCAATTTCCGTTTCTCCCAATATGAATCCCCGATTCTCATCAGGGCCCAGCGGAGTCGCATCAAAGCAGGTACTGAATATTCAGGATGCACAAATGAAAAATTTCCGATCAGGCTGTCGATTGAGTTCGGAATGGATACTGCATATTTCAACCTGTCGGTTGCTTCTGTATTGGAAGCCGCAGTGGCTCCGGATCCTTTTGGCATTGTCTGTTGATGAATAACCCTGCTCCAATCAGTTTCCACGCCATCCATCAAATCATTTTGTGGCGGCTCGCCCAGTACGGTCTTAAAATATTCTATGCCTTCGCCACGCTGAGCCGATACTCCAAAACCCTGACTCTTGTGCTGGCTGCGGCTTTCAGCGGCAAGTTCACCATAGCTTTTCCCCAGCAGCGGGTTGAAGCCACCCACGTCAACTTTGAACTGGTCCTCGCTTTGAGTATTGGCGCCGCCAAAATTAAAAGTGTTCCACAATATCCTTTTTGCCTGCCAGGGCTTTACGCCATATTTAAACTGGTCAGGGAACATGGTTGGATCCGCGGCAGCTACAAATGCTTCGCGGGCAAGTACGGCCGAAGCGGAGTGTTGGCCATGTCCGGCACGGGAATCTTCCGGAAACCTTGTGATG
>CALFNL010000384.1 GCA_937902875.1 uncultured Bacteroidota bacterium
TGGTTATATAACTTCTTTGAATTAAATAATAGCGATCTCACGAGTGGCTATTTTGGAAAAATGTCTGTTCGGGAGGCGGTTTTAAGGACCTTGCAGGAGGTTCAAACAATGGAAGATACCCTTTATGATTTTGCGGAGGAGGGGTTTAGAAGTGAAATTACACTACAACATTTATTTAAACCATTGAATAATTTTGAGTATGCCATTTCTATTTATCAGAAAAGTAAAGCCAGGATCAGGAATGGATGGCTAAGGTTGTATGCGATTCGACTTAACAAGAATTGTTACATGGTAACAGGCGGCGCTATTAAGTTAACCCGGGATATGAAAAGAAGCCATTTGCAAAAGGAATTGCGAAAATTAAATCTGGCGAAAATATTTCTTCGTAACCATGGAATTGATTTCCCTGAAGATTTTAACAATTTTGAAGATGAGTAAATCTAAGAATAAATTGTCCGGATTCACTTCTGATAAGGCTTCCAGTTGGAAGGCAGATGCTAAGCTTCGCCGCGATAATCGTGAATGGCTTAAAAAATCTGCTGCCATTGCCTTGAGAGTGTTGGATACATTGAAAGCCCTGGGCTTATCTCAAAAGGGCCTCGCCGAACGCATGAACGTTTCTCCCCAGCAAATTAATAAGATTGTGAAGGGACATGAGAATTTAACGCTTGAAACAATAACAAGTCTGGAAATTTCTTTAGGCATTAAAATCATCGAATCTATAAAGGGCAAGAGACCCGCCGCATAATTGTAATTGAATTTGCGGGATGGCAATTAATCAAATTTGCAATTGGGCCAGGTTCAGGCAAGATTTTGGAGGCATAAATGTAGAAGTGCGGGGAAATTACCCTGATTTATAGCAGGGCCGGTAAAAATTGCGGCGACTAAATGTGCCCGGAACAGGAATCGAACCTGCACTCCCTTGCGAGAACCAGATTTTGAGTCTGGCGCGTCTACCAATTCCGCCATCCGGGCTGGAAATATTTTAGTGAATTCGGATTTGACAGATATTTTCCAATCGATATATTGGCTTCCTCGCTCTCCCAAAATTCAGCTAAAATCGGCGGGCAATATTAAGCATTCTCCGCCTCTTGGGCAATAAATATTTTGCCGCTCACTATGGCTTCAGGTAAGGCTCCGTCTTTTCATCCTGCTGAATTCGCAATTGTCTCCCCGCCATGCTGGGCATATGAAGGGTAAAATGTAAATTGCCCGGTTAAAGCAGGGATTGATGATCAAAATTGGACTGATCCGCGAAGGAAAGATACCACCCGACAACAGGGTGGCACTCACTCCCGCGCAATGCAAATGGATCCACATGAATAGCGACTCCGTGCGCATCATCGTGGAATCCTGTTCCCATCGTTGCTTCAGCGATAAAGAATACCTGATGGCGGGCGTAGAAGTGAAAAATGATATGCGCGAATGTGATGTGCTCCTGGGGATCAAAGAAGTTCCACCGGATTCGCTGATTCCCGGCAAGACCTATCTTCTCTTCTCCCATACCAAGAAGAAACAACCCTATAACCAGACAATGTTTCGCTCCATTCTCGAAAAGAAGATCACGCTGATCGACTATGAGTGTCTCACTCACGAAGACGGACAACGTATCCTGGGCTTTGGTTTTTTCGCGGGAGTGGTGGGCGCACATAACGGGATGATGGCCTACGGAAACAGAACAGGGCGATTTCATCTTGCAAGGGTCTATGTGCAAAGGAGCCTGCGTGAACTCATGCATACTTATTTCGGGCTCAAACTCCCGCCGGTCAAGATAGTGGTAACGGGATCGGGCAGGGTAGCACATGGAATCCTGGAGGTCATGAACCTGATGGGCGTAATTGAAGTGGAGCCCGACCTGTACCTCAAGAGGGAATTCACTTACCCCGTATTCACCCAACTGAAAGGCGCCGATCTCTACCGGCACAGGGTAAGCGGAAAATATGACCGGGAGGATTTTCATGAACATCCCGATCGTTATGAATGCTTATTTTATCCTTATACCCGCGGCTCCGATGTACTCATGAATGGCATCTATTGGGAAACCACCATGCCAAGGCTTTTCGAATGGGAAACCCTGGCGGAAAAAGAATTCCGGATCAGGACAATCGCGGATATCACCGACGACAGAAATGGGTCTGTGCCCTGTAACCTTGGAGATCACTCTATGGAAGATCCCGTATATGGTGTGAACCGGTTTACCCGCCAAAAAACGGCGCCCTACCAGCAAGATTCGGTGGATATAATGGCTGTTGGCAATCTCCCAAATGAATTGCCCCGCGACGCATCCCGTTATTTCGGTGAACAACTCATCAAATATGTGCTGGAAGACCTGGTGAAGGGGGGAAGCGATACAATCAGGAGGGCTACCATTGTAAAACAGGGGGAGATAACTCCACTCTATGCTTACCTGCGGGATTATGGCGGCATTAAATAGATGGGTTTTGCCAAGGTTGAAATATCCTGTCCATCATGCCCGATTACCTAGAAATTCAGATAATAATCCTTCAGCAGGTCCACAAATTCTCCAGAGAATTTCCCATCTTCTTTTTGAATGCTGAGCTCGTGCGACTGTACCGGTTCCACTTTGAATCGTGTGAAATGCTGGATGACCCTGAAAAAATTATGACGGGGTGTTTGCCTGATCAATAATTTTTCGGAGAGATGGAACCCGTAGCTGTTGGCGAGTGACTCAAATTTTTCAGCGCGTCGGTAAGGTAGCAGCACGCCAAATGAGCCGTTGTCTTTGAGATTTGTTTGAATCAGCTGCAGGAGCTGTTCCAGGCTGAGATCAGAAGAATGTTTGGCTAGATTTTTTTGCTCGTCTGGTGATTTCAGGTCGTTTTCATAGAAAGGAGGATTACAAATGATGAAATCATATTTTACCGGGAATACAAAGCTGCGGGCATCGCCTATGAAGATCCTGATCTTGTCTTTCCAATTGCAATGATTGATATTGTGTTTCAGTTGGCGAAATGAAGAAAGGTCTTTTTCGATTCCATGCACCCGGGCCCTTATTTTTTGTGCCAGCATCAGCATCAGCAGGCCGGAGCCCGCGCCTACATCCAACACATAAGTATAGGGTCTTATTTTTTGGGCAAACCATGCCCCCAGGATGCTGGCATCCGTACATACTTTCATGGCGCACTGGTCGTGATGCACGGTAAATTGCTTGAATTGGAAATAAGGGTTAGGCATCTATTCTTGACAATTAGGCTAAAACTTTAGGTCATTTTTTTCTTCCTTGAGAGCTGGATTCCGGCTTTCATCATAACTCAAAAATGCGGGAAATAGTGTACCGTTCTCACCATTCTGCCCTCGCGCTCGGGCTAATACTAAGGTCCACAAAATCTGAAGCGAGATATTTGTAGTAACCCATCATGGCGATCATTCCCGCGTTATCGGTACAATATTCAAAAGGCGGGATAAATGTATTCCATTTCATGGCCTGGCCCAATTCCCCAAAAGACTTGCGCAGCGCCGAATTGGCGGAAACGCCTCCTCCGATGCATATATCCCTTATGCCGGTCTTGATTGCCGCCTTTTTCAATTTATGAAGGAGAATTGAAACGATACGATCCTGTACTGAAGCACAGATATCGGCAAGGTTTTGCCGCACAAAGTCAGGATTCTCTCTTTGCTTTTCCTGAAGGAAATAGAGTATGGCGGTCTTGAGCCCGCTGAAGCTGAAATCCAAGCCGCTTATCTGCGGCTCCGGAAATTTGAATCTGCGTGGATTACCATTTCTGGCATATTCGTCGATCAAAGGACCACCGGGATATGGCAGGCCAATCAGTTTGGCTGTTTTGTCGAAAGCCTCGCCTGCTGCGTCATCCAGCGTTTCACCCAACACCTTCATGCTCAGGGCTGATTCACATAACACGATTTGCGTATGGCCTCCGCTAACTGTCAGGCAAAGAAAAGGAAAGGCCGGTTTTTGTGCCGGAATCAGGTTGGCAATTACATGCGCCTGCATATGGTGCACGGCAATCAAAGGAATATTCAATGCCAATGCAAGAGACTTCGCGAAGCTGGCGCCCACCAACAGGGAACCGATCAAGCCAGGAGCCTGGGTAAATGCAATTGCATTTAGGTCTGAAAGTTTGGTACTGGCTTTTTCCAATGCTGCATTTACTACTGGCACTATATTTTGCATATGTGCCCTGCTCGCCAGTTCGGGCACCACTCCGCCATATTGTTGATGGATGCTTTGACCTGCCACAAAATTGGAAAGGATCGAGTCATTATGACTGATGGCTGCGCCTGTTTCATCGCAGGATGATTCAATGGCGAGGATTTTCACTAACCCATGCTGATCTTGCATTCTGCAAAAATAAATGAATCTGATTTGGGAATAAGATGATAGAACAATGAATGACCGTGGAGCTGTTTATGGGAGGTAGGTAACCGATCCGATATGAACAGGAATTCCGGCCACGGGGATTTGTGCGCTGGAATCAATATTGTAAGATACATTCACTCTTTTACCCGCGGTGAGAACTACATTTTCGGTAAGTGAAATTGGATTGAGCCTTTCGCCCTGGTCGGTGAAAATGGCGAGATAGATACCAGCGGAATCGGATACCTGCTGAATGATGCCTTGTGCCTGTTGTTTGCAGATAGGTCCATTACCATCTTTGGAAAATACAAAGAGTAGCGAAGAAATGACCATAAGAGATGCTAAGTAGATTAGCTTTAGCATTGGCATCATAGTTTATTGGTTTCTATACTTAACTAATAAACGGAAAACTCTGCATAATAGTATTTCGTATCGTTCAAAATACTAAAAATCAACTATTTATGAATGGAAAGAATGCCTATTTCGATCTGATCGCCACAACGGGGTCCATTCTCGCGGCAATGGTTGCCGGAATTATGCCGGCCAATATCCCTATTACGATGCATATTGAGATGGCCAGCCCGAGTATGCTGTATGAAATGGATATGTCGAAATGAAGTGGGCCACTGAGGATCTTTGCCAATATAAATACCAGCAGGAGCCCTATCACACCTCCGATAATGCAAATGAAGGCGGATTCAAGAAGGAACTCCGATAAGATGGTTCTTTTTTTGGCGCCTATCGCCTTCTTCAGCCCGATAATGGGAGTTCTTTCCCGCACTGTTACGAACATAATATTGGCGATACCAAATGCACCTACCACCAGGCTCAACATCCCAATCAACCATCCTCCGAAATCAACCGTGCTGAATAATTTTGTAACCGCGTCGCTGAAATCGCTGATGGCGTTCAATGCAAAATCATCTTCAGCAGTTGGGCTCAGGCGGTGAATGGCCCTCATGGTTCCTTTTAATTCATCCTTTAGCGCTGCGGGGGTAACGTTTTCCCTTCCCTGCACCATGATAACCGGGTTGGAATATTTCTCGTCATAAACCTGCCTGAAGAAATTATAAGAAAGTATAACGCAATTGTCGAAATCCCATCCACTTACCAGCAGACTCTTTCCTTTTTTCTCTATAACACCAAGCACCACCATTCTCTTGCCTCGAATAGTGACTTGCTGGCCGACGGCTTTTTCTGGCCGGCCGAACAATTTCTCCGCATTGTCATAACCCATCACAACAGTCGCGTTACCACGGTCAAAATCAGATTGGGTAAAATACCTACCGTATTGGATTTCGAAACTCTGAATGGAATTGAATTCCTCAGAAACCCCATATACGCTAACATTTTCTATTTGGTCTGCCTGGTAGATTACAGTTTGCCCTCCGGCGTTCAGCGTGAAAGCCATGTAGCCAACGGCGTTTGTCTTGGCGCGGATCAGGCGCATTTCTTCGTATTTAGGGTTGGGCCTCTTCACATATTTCCACCAGGGATAATCAGCCCCGCCGGAGTAGTCCCACTTGTCAATATAGATGGTATTGGTGCCAAGGGCCTTTACTTCATTCTGGATATTTTTTTCGAGACTGTCAACGGTAGTGAGCACACCAATGATGCAAAAAATGCCGATGGTTACGCCAAATAGAGAGAGGAATGTACGCAGCTTATTATTTCTCAGCTCCTGGAAAGCAAGCCTGAAACTGGCCGCGAGAATTTCGAAGGTTTTGCGCATGACTCAAATTTAAGCAGAAAATCCAACGCTTTACTAAAATTTTGTTGAAAGGAAAACCCATGAATATCAGCCGCTCCACCTGCCATAACTAAGGCAGTAAAGCTTTTGAGACTTTGAAAAATAAGGGATGGATGGCAGCCCTGATTCGTGCTTCTGCAGTGTTGAATGAATTTACCTGTGATCTTCAATTCCCATTTCATCCCCTTCAATTGCTCATCAAAACTTACCTTTGCGCGCCAATCCGCCAAATACTTCATCTGACTGATTGCAATTTTTGCCAATGACATACGAAGCCGAAATAAATAAGAGAAAGACCTTTGCCATCATATCGCACCCCGATGCCGGAAAGACAACCCTTACAGAAAAGTTCCTGCTTTTTGGTGGGGCCATCCAAACGGCCGGGGCTGTAAAAAGCAATAAGATCAAGAAATACGCCACCAGTGATTTCATGGAAATCGAACGGCAGCGCGGTATTTCCGTGGCCACCAGCGTCATGACCTTTGAGTACAAGGGCATGCTCATCAACCTGCTTGATACTCCCGGCCACAAAGATTTTGCGGAAGATACCTACAGGACCCTCACGGCAGTGGATAGTGTGATATTGGTGATAGATAGCGTGAATGGTGTGGAAGAGCAAACCCGCAAGCTGATGGAAGTTTGCCGCATGAGAGACACGCCTGTTATCGTGTTCATCAACAAAATGGATCGCGATGGCAAATTGCCCTTCGACCTGTTGGAAGAAATTGAGAAAGAATTGAAGATCCAGTTGCATCCTATGACCTGGCCTATCAACAGTGGTAAGAATTTCAAAGGAGTCTATAATCTCTTTGACAAGAACCTCCGCCTGTTCACTGCCAATACCAGGGCCAATGATGAAAATACGCTGCAGATCAAGGATCTGAATGATGCCATATTGGACCAAAAGATAGGGGAGAAGGACGCGGCGCAGCTAAGGGAAGACGTGGAACTGATTGAAGGCGTTCACGGACCATTGAATATAAAGGACTATTTAGAAGGGAAAACGGCCCCGGTTTTTTTTGGAAGCGCCATCAATAATTTTGGTGTGAAGGAATTGCTGGACACCTTTATCAGGATAGCACCGGTTCCACTTTGCCGGCCCACCTCCGTGCGGGAAGTATGCCCCGGAGAAGAAAAATTCAGCGGTTTTATCTTTAAGATCCATGCCAACCTCGATCCCAAACACCGTGACCGGATCGCATTCCTCCGAGTTTGCTCCGGCAAATTTGAGAGAAATAGATACTACCATCATGTTCGATTGAATAAGGATATCCGGTTCAGCAATCCCTATAGTTTTCTGGCCAGGGAAAAAGACATCATCAATGAAGCATTTCCCGGCGACGTGGTAGGACTTTTTGATACCGGAAATTTCAAAATCGGTGACACGCTCACGGAAGGCGAGAATCTTTATTTCACGGGAATACCCAGTTTTTCGCCCGAACTTTTTAAAGAGGTAGTCAATAAAGACCCAATGAAAACCAAGCAATTGGAGAAGGGACTATTGCAGCTAACCGACGAGGGCGTGGCACAATTGTTTACCCAGCACAATGGCAACAGGAAGATCATCGGGTGCGTGGGTGATCTGCAGTTTGAAGTGATACAATACCGGCTCCTGCATGAATATGGCGCATCAGTTCAATTCAATTCCCTGCCTTTTTACAAAGCCTGCTGGATCACCGCCAAAGACAAGAAAAAACTTGAAGATTTTATTCGGTTCAAAACCGGGAATATTGTGGTGGATAAAGACGGACACCTGGTATACCTGGCACAGAGCCAGTGGTTCCTGAATACCGAAATCGCAAATAACCCCGACATAGAATTTCACTTTTCTTCGGAAATACATAAATGATTTTGGAAGAGGGCCATCATCGGGTATATTAAACTGTTATGAATATCTTTGAGACAGAACGTCTTTACATACGGCGCTTTACCGAGGCCGACCGGGAGGCCTGCTACAGGTTGAACAGCGATCCCGATGTGATGCGTTATATCCGTGAACCCCTCAGCAGGGAAAGGTCTGCAAAATTCCTGCTTGAAAATATCGCCATCTATTCGAAATTCTCCGAATACGGAAGGTGGGCGCTCATGGCAAAAGAAGATGATTCCTTTCTGGGGTCCTTCATGCTGAAACATTCCGATAGTCTCAATGCCATTGAAATGGGCTATGCTTTATTTCCCGAGTTTTGGGGAATGGGTTATGCAACGGAAGCCGTGCAGGGTGGATTGGACTATGCATTCGGCACCATCCGCCTGAAATCTGTAATGGCCCTCACTTTTCCCGGAAATGAAGCTTCGCAGAAAGTGCTTCTTAAAAATGGATTCAGGTTTGTACAGGAATTTTGGGACGAAGGAAATCTCCTGCACCTGTTTCAAATCGATAATCCTAATGAATTCTGAAACCTCTTTTCACAGCCAAATTCCTGATCCGTTTCAATTTAGTGGTCACTAAAATCTTGGCGATGTGCCGGTATAGTTATGGGGTGTGATCGCCTTAAGTTCCTTTTTCAGCCTCGCGGAGATTTTTAACCCATTGATGAATTTGTGGATTGTTTTCTGGGAAATATTATCGGCCCCCCTGGTAAGTTCTTTCAATGCCTCATAAGGATTGGGATAATTTTCTCTTCGCAAAATTGTCTGGATGGCTTCTGCCACAACGGCCCAGTTTTGGTCGAGGTCCTCCCTTATTTTAGATTCGTTCAGGATCAGCTTACCCAGGCCTTTTTCAATGGACTTGAGGCTGAGAATGGTATGTGCAAAAGGGACTCCAATATTTCTCAATACGGTTGAATCGGTGAGGTCTCTCTGCAGTCGTGATATGGGTAATTTTGCAGAAAGATGTTCGAAGATGGCGTTGGCCAGTCCCAGATTTCCTTCCGCGTTTTCGAAATCAATGGGATTCACTTTATGTGGCATCGCGGATGAACCTACTTCTCCTTTTTTTAGTTTCTGTTTGAAATATTCAAAGGAAACATAGGTCCATATGTCCCTGCAAAAATCAATCAGGATAACGTTGACGCGTTTCATGCCATCTAAATGCGCGGCCAGGTTATCATAATGTTCAATTTGGGTGGTGAATTGCTGACGCTGTAATCCCAGTTTATTGCCGCAGAAATCATTGGCAAAGCGTATCCAGTCGAATTTAGGAAAGGCTGCCACATGGGCATTGAAATTTCCTGTGGCTCCTCCGAATTTGCAGGAATAGGGGATCCGGTGCAAAAGGGCCAGTTGTTGTTCCAGCCTTTCGGCAAATACCATGATCTCCTTTCCCAAAAGGGTAGGCGAAGCAGGTTGTCCATGAGTACGTGCCAGCATAGGAACTCCGGCCCAGTTCCTGGCCAGTTTTTTCAATTCCAGCACCAGGGTGCTCACAAATGGGAGGTATTCATTTTCCAGGGCTTCTTTCCAGCTCAGCGGGATTGCGGTATTATTCACATCCTGGGAAGTGAGGCCGAAATGGATCCATTCTTTCAGATTGCCGAGTTTTATGGTTTCCAGCTCTCTCTTAATATAATATTCAACGGCTTTAACATCATGATTGGTGATCCGTTCCAGGTTCTTGATTTCGTTAGCCTTGTCTACCGTGAATTGCTGATAGATATCTCTCAGGGATTTGACCTGAGCGGGCTTGAGGGTGAAGAATTTCTTTTCACTCAGGGCAATGAAATATTCCATTTCCACCAGTATGCGGTAACGGATCAGGGCATATTCGGAAAAATATTGATCCAGGTGGTGCAACTGGGTCCGGTATCTTCCGTCAACCGGTGATATGGCCGTAAGCGCTGAAAGCTCCATTGATGGGCAATTAAATTAGTGAGGCTATTTACAAAGGTATTCCTATAAATTTGCGCAAATTTAGAATAGTACCGGGATTATTGGGATTTTATTTGTACCCGGAACCTGTCAAATATAGAGGTATGCAGGAAAAGAAAATTAGGATTGGTGCGGTAAGTTATTTGAATACGAAGCCGCTGCTCTACGGGATCAAGCGATCCCCCCTGATCAATGATATTGAGCTGGTGGAAGATCATCCGGCCTCCATCGCCGGGATGCTGTTGCACGATGAGATTGACGCGGGATTAATTCCGGTTGCCGTAATTCCAGAGCTCGCATATTCCAGGATTATTTCTGACTATTGCATTGGCAGCGATGGCCCCGTGGCATCGGTATGCATGTTCAGCGAAGTGCCGGTGAACAGGATTCAAAAAGTGCTGCTCGATTACCAATCCAGAACTTCAGCGGCCTTATTGCAGATACTATTGAAGAATTACTGGCATATCTCCCCCGAAATAGTGGATACCCGTGGCGAAGAATACCGGCATCTGATTAGAGATACTACCGCCGGTCTCGTAATAGGCGACCGGGCATTTGAACAAAGGCAAAAATCCACCTATATATATGACCTCGGTGAGGCCTGGAAAGATCATACCGGCCTGAATTTTGTATTCGCAGCATGGGTGGCCAACAAACCCCTGCCTGAAGCATTTATAAAGGCATTCAATGAGGCCAATGCCATGGGACTCTCGCATATCCCCGAAATAATAAGAGAAAATCCTTATAAATTATTCGACCTGCAGCGCTATTTCAAATATCATGTCAACTACCTGCTCGATGAAAAAAAATCGGTGGGAATGGAAGAATTTATTTTTCAGCTCAACCAATTGAACAATCAATCTCCAGTTTTACTTGCGGAATGAGCTTTTAAATTTTCAGGCTTGATATTATGCACGGGAATTCTGCTCATGTAAATTTGGACCTCATGCACCAGCGAGGGCAATAGATATAGTCTATTCCGGAGTCTCGGCGATCTGTTTCAGTTTCTTCATCATTTCCGGCATCCAATGGCTGTATCTCTTTCCAATCAGGCTCCACCAAACGCTGCTCAAAGGGCCTTCCATCCAAACCTCATGCGTAACCGTAGTCTTGCTATTATGATATCCCATGAAGCGATGGAGTGTGATTTCAGCGAGAGGTAATTTAGCGGTAATGGTA
>CALFNL010000385.1 GCA_937902875.1 uncultured Bacteroidota bacterium
CGGTACATCCGCCCTGGGTTACCTGAACAGAATAGGTGCCGGCAGAGTTAACTACAATAGTTTGTGTGGTAGCACCTGTACTCCACAGAAAGGTGGCACCCACATTACCTGCATCGAGTGTGATGCTTGAGCCCGCACAAATAGTGGCGTCCGGACCCAGGTCAACAACTACACCGGGACTGCCGCTAACGGTGACTGACTTGGTTGTAGTGCTCGGTAGCCCGCTCAATGGCGTTACCGTTAGTGCAACCGTATAAGTACCGGATGAGGCATAACCATGCACAGGATTTTGAGATGTGGAAGTGTTTCCATCTCCAAAATCCCAGCTCCAACTTGCAATACTCGTGCAAGTAGTTGACGCATCCGTAAACTGTACGTTTATGGGGGTGCAGGTTGTCAGCACTGTATAGGTAAAATCAGGCGTAACCGCGGGTTTCACCCCTACATTAATATCGTCACTCGCCGTGCATCCATTCTTGGTTACCTGCACGGTATAAGTTGTGGGAGCAAAGCCTGTTACAACAAGCGTTTGAGTGGTGGCGCCTCCGGGATTCCATAAATAGGTTGCTCCGGGATTACCTGCATCAAGGGTTAGGTTTGCCCCCAGGCAGATCGCGGTATCATTGCCAAGATTCACAACAGGTGTGGCATTCACCGTGATATAATTGGGCTTAGACAAGCTTGATACTGCGCCGCCCAAAGAAGTAACGGTCAGGGATACCGTATAATTTCCGGCAGTCGAGTAAACATGGGTCGGCTGCGATAAAGTGGATGTGTTACCATCCCCAAAATCCCATAACCAATTAGTGATAAAGTCTGCACAAGACGTGGAATTGTCTGTGAATGTTACACTCAGCGGTGTACAACCTGAAAGATTGTCGGCAACAAAATCTTCTGTGATCGCCGGATTTACCGTGATCGTAATATTGTCGGTAACGGTGTTAGCGCATTTGGTCTTTGTGACCGTATAGGTAGTGGTAGTTGTAGGGCTTGCTGTTGGATTATAAATAGTGGCATCATCCAGGTCTGTGGTGGGACTCCAGGAATAGGTTGCCCCAGGTTCATCTCCCGCGTCCAACTGGATAGATGTGCCGGAACAAATAGTCTGGTCCGGGCCAAGGTCAACGGTTGGCACACCACTCGGATTGGGCAGATTTATACTGATGGTTTTTGTGTAGAATTTGCCCGCCTTTGTAACGCGCAAACTTACGTTGTAGGTGCCGCCGGTAGCGTAGGTATGAATGGGATTTTGGGTGGTTACAAATGGGCTTCCGTCGCCGAAAGTCCACCTATATGCAAGTACACCTGCACCACAGGATACCGAAAGGTCCGTAAACTGAACCTGCACATTGGCACAGCTACTGAGAATTTGATAGGACCAGTTTGGGGTTACGGGAGGATCGGCGGCAATTGTAATTACGTCGGTTCCGATACATCCGAAATTGTTGATTTCTACTGAATAATTGTCTGCTGTTGAAACAAAAACAAAAGGTGCTCCCGTGGTTATTATATTACCGAGTCCGTCATACCAGGTATAGTCGGCATCAGGATATCCTGATGATTCAGTAAGAAGTGTATTGGTACCATTGCAAATTGAAAAATCGGGACCGAGATCCGGAACGGGGGTATTACCGGCCATGATATATCCCGCCTTGGTAATGGTGCTGGTTGCATTTGATACGGTGGTAATGGTTAGCTTCACATCAAACTGGCCTTCGACGCTATAAGTGTGTGTTGGATTCTGCACACCGTTCAACACGGGAGATCCGTCACCAAAATCCCAGGTCCAGTTTACAATCGGATCTCCTACATTAAAAGTTGAATTATCTGTAAATGTAGTTGCCAATGGCAAACAGCCAGACGTAACCGAGGCAGAAAAATCTGCGGATAACGCCGTCAGTGGTTTTCCAGTCTTGTTGTTGGCCCAGCTATTATTAAAAAATAATAATAGCAAGGGAACAAACAGTAAAAATCTCTTCATAGGAAAAACATTCTAGGGTTTACTCAGGATATAGACAACGGTGTAATAACGAAAGAAAAATGTTTAAATTGTTGCAAACCACTTGCTTAAAAAAAAATTTTTGGATAGCCCCGGGCTCGCTAATTTGTGGTATTTAATTGAACCAGTTTTGATTTCACAAATTACCATACAGCAAATTCTGAGCAGGATTGATATCATTGATATCGTTGGAGGCTTTGTAAAACTCAGGAAAAGGGGCAGCAATTACCTCGGTTTATGTCCATTTCACAATGAGAAAACACCCTCTTTTACCGTTTCCCCCAGCAAAGAAATCTATAAATGCTTCGGATGTGGGCGAAGTGGAAATGCCATTGGCTTCCTGATGGAACATGAAAAGTATAGTTATGTGGAAGCATTGAGGTGGCTGGCAAGCAAGTATGATGTACCCATCGAAGAAACCGAAACCAGTCCGGAATACAAGCAGCAGCAGCAGGTAGCAGACAGCCTATATATTCTGAATGGATTTGCCCAAAAATATTTTTCAGATACGCTTTTTCAAACGGAAGAAGGCATTGATATTGGCCTGAGTTACCTGAAAGAAAGGGGGTTTAGGGAAGATGTAATTCAAAAATTTCAATTAGGCTATTGCCTGAACAGGAAAGACGCTTTTGCACAGGTGGCTTTGTCTGCCCAATACAGCCCGGATATATTGCAAAAAAGCGGATTAATTGTGATCCGTGATGATAAGCCGGCTGACAATTACAGGGGCAGGATTATTTTTCCGGTGCATAACCACAGTGGTAAGATATGCGGATTCGGAGCGCGAATCATTGCGAGTAATGACAAGGCTCCCAAGTATATCAACAGTCCTGAGAATGAAATCTATATCAAGAGCAAGATTCTCTATGGATCTTATTTTGCAAGGCATGCCATTGACAAGGCTGATGAATGCTTACTCGTGGAGGGCTACACAGACGTGATTTCTCTTCATCAGTCGGGCATCGAAAATGTGGTGGCCAGTGGCGGAACTTCGCTTACGCCTGATCAATTGCGACTGGTCAAGAAATACACCAACAATCTCACCATTATCTATGACGGGGATGCCGCGGGCGTAAAGGCAGCACTGCGGGGGCTCGACATGGCCCTGGAAGAGGGGCTTAACGTAAAGCTGGTGCTCATACCAGATAATGAGGATCCTGACAGCTATGTAAATAAGATCGGCCCTGTGGCTTTCAGGGAATTTATAGCCAATAACAAAAAAGATTTCATTCTCTTTCAGTTGGAAGTATCATTGAAAGACGCGGGGTCAGACGCGAATAAGAAATCTGGCGTAGTAAATCGAATCGCCGATACCATTTCAAGGTTGAATAAAGCCGAAGATTTTACACGCCAACAGGAATATATCAGGCAATGTTCGCAACTCCTCAAAATTGATGAATCGGGTTTGAATGCCCTGGTCAACAAATATATTCGGGATAGAATTTCCAGGATGGAAAGCAAGGCCGGCAATGAAGAAGCCAGGGCATCGGAACAGGCTTCTTCTTCAACTTTAATTTTACCAGATGATGATTCATTTCTCTTGTTGCAAAGAGACGAAATGAATGAAAGGGCGATGGTAAAGGCCTTGCTCGAGTTTGGTACGAGACTATGGGATGATCGGCAGACCGTTGCTGATTATATATTCGAAGAATTCGAATCTAATGGCCTGCAGGAACTCATCGACAATCAGGATTTGCTGAGAATGATTGAATCTTTCCGGGGCTGGTATAAGGAGGGTCTGGATCCGGGTCCCAAGAATTTTCTATACCATCAAGACATAGAGTTGAGCAAGCTGGCCATTTCTCTCATGGAAACCGCCTACGAACTTAGCGTAAATTGGAAGGAGCACTATGAAGGGCCGATTCCAAGCAGGGATGACTTGTACAAGGAAGAAGTTTTTTCTACTGTCAATTACCTGAAGCTTAGGAAAATCAAAAGGCTCATAGATGAAAACCAGCGCGACATGGAAAAGACCCATAGTCCGGAAGAACAACTCACCCTGATTCAGACACATCAACATCTCAAACAATTGGAAATAGAACTGACAAGGAATTTAGGCACGGTCATATTTCGTTAAGAAGAAGATCACTATAGGAATGCTTTATCAGATCTTTCTCCAAAATTCCTAATTGGGCCTGGTAAAATTCGCATTGTTGTTGCAGGATCTCCCTGTCAATACTTCCATCCTGGTCAATAGCCTCGATCTCCACGAAATTTCCCAAACGATTAACCTCATCTATGTGAAACTTCACGTTTCCCAGAAAATATATTTCCCGATTTTTTTCTACTACCACTTTAATTCCCGAAGCGCGTTCCAACAATTCTCTTAGAACCTGGTTATTGCCGGGTTTATACAACATGATCGAAGATGGCTTTGGCCCCGGCTGGTTATCTCTTTCATAAAATATCAGGGCATTTTCTATTTTGCCTTCCCTCAGTTTCAACCGGCCATTATTTACATTAAAATAAGTATCCCGCTGAAAATCTGTACCAATAAATTTGGCTTTCTGATTCAACAGATAGTTTCTGATCCTCACCGGGTCTGTACAATAGGCTTTAATTTCTATACTCAGGGGCATAAAAAAAGATTATCAGAATGCAATTATCCTGATAATCCTCTATCAAAAAAATTAAATTATGTTTATAGTTTCCCGGGAATTTTCCTGCCCTGAGCCAATTTTTCCAGGGTGGCTTCAAGTCTCGATTGCCTTGTGCCGTCTGCCTTACCTTCTGTTATCCATTTCACCCATTCCTTCTTATTGGTGAATGACAGTTTTTCGAAGCAGTCTTTTGCCTTTTTGTTCCTCGCAAATAAATCTTCCAGGTCCCGGGGAGGGATAACCGTTCTGTTCTTAGGATCCACACCCTCAATATCGTCAGAATCCGCAATAGTGGCCGAAGCCCTGGTCATTAATTTGATTTGTTCCAGCTTGCTGAATCGCATAGCAGTCCATACATGATCTAAAGTCACCTGACGAACGCTTTCGAAGCCACTTTGATTCAACACATGCCAACTACAGTCTCTATTGAGATCACTCACAATCTTAGAGGTGGTCTTGGGGTAGGCCACCCAAAGCTTACCTGCATCATTCAGAGCCGGTAATACATCTTTCAAAATACCATTCAACTGGTTTTGACTGATGGCAAAAACCAGTGCAAAATCAATCTTTTTGGTTTTTAACAGTGGGGTTACGTTTTTAGCGAATGAAATTTTCGCAAACTGTTTTTCGATAGAGGAAGGCAAGCCTTGAATTAATAAGTTTTTTTCCTCTGCGAGTTGAAGTTTCTCAAACATAGTCTGCATCATGCTTCAACGAGATTTAAAAGGTCAAAGAGTGTGCGAAGTTAATCAATATAAAGCTCAGAAGCAACTTTTTTACTAATAAATCCTTGCTCTGGTGCAGGCCAGACTTGATTCAGGGCCTGTTTATGATTTTTATTTGCCCTGGTTCATTGGTTTGTAGTATTGCATAGCTTCTTTCACGTATTCTTTCACTTTCTCAATACGCGTTTGATCGGAAGGGTGGGTACTCAGGAATTCAGGTGTATTGGCACCGCTGCCAGCATGAGCCATCCGCTCCCAAAAAGGTACGGCTTCGTTAGGATTATAACCCGCCAGAGCGGCGAATATCAAGCCGAAATGATCGGCCTCCAACTCCTGCTTGCGTGAATTGGGCAAGAGCACTCCAACCTGGGCGCTGGGTGCATACACCGTATTGAATATATTGCTGACTTTGGCATTCCCTGAGGTTAGCACGCCGCCGGCAACACCTATTCCCTGTGCTATCAACTGCTGACTCATTCTTTCATTTCCGTGCTGGGCGATGGCATGTGCAATTTCATGACCCATCACAATGGCTAATGCCGCTTCATTTTGGGTGACCGGAAATAGTCCGGAATAAACAACAACCTTTCCTCCCGGCATACACCAGGCATTCACTTCTTTGGAGTCCACAAGGTTGAATTCCCATTGATATCCTTTGATCACATCTCCCTTGCCCTGTGCATTGTAATATTTTGTGATGGCATTCGAAATTCTGCTACCTACACGCTTCACCATTTCAGCGTCCTTGCTCACTGAACTGCTCACTACCTTATTTTGTGAGAGGAAGGTCTGATATTCCCCACTTGCCATGGATTGAAGTTCGGATTCCGGAAGCAATTTTAATTGGCTTCTCCCGGTAACGGCATTCTTGGTGCAAGCTCCGGCGAAAATGGAAGCTGCTGCAATAACAAAAAGATTTTTGAGCATAATTATGAATTTGATGTCTTTCGGTATAATAAATATTTCAAGACTCATACCAAAAATACATCAGTTGTCGAGAAACTGGGAAAGATTTAATGGGAGGAAGTCAGAAACGACCATCGTGCCGGCGAACCCTTCGGCGATCACGATACTTGAGAATTGGAGCTTTGCTCTCACTGCCTTTCAAAAGCCGGCCAATATTTTTTTGATGTGTGAGGATTACCAGCAAAGCAACTGCTATCGCAAATATGCGGTAAGCATGATTGTCAACATTGAAAATGACAAGTATGAAAATTGGAAAAGCGAGACTGGCCAAAATGGAACTGAGTGAAACAAATCTCGTGAGATATAATACCAGCAGGAATACGCCCACGCAGCATAAAGCCGTTAAGGGAGAAATTCCCAACACCAGGCCAAATAAGGTAGCAACTCCTTTTCCACCCCTGAACTGTGCCCATACCGGGAATATATGACCCAGCACTGCTGCCAGACCCAATCCAATCTGAAAATTGGTCCTGGCAAAATCATCAACCACATAGAAGGGGATCAGGAATGCAAGTTTTACAACCACGAAACCTTTTAGCATATCAATGATCATAACCAATGTTCCATATCTGGAACCCAATACCCGATACGTATTTGTAGCTCCTGAATTGCCACTGCCGTAATCTCTGATATCTATATTGAAAAAAGCCTTACTAACCCAAACTGCTGTAGGTATGGATCCAATAAGATAGGCAAGAACAAACAGAGTAACTTCGTTCATCAAATTCCAGGTTGAAGTGAGGAATGCAAATATAACGATTTCAGCAGGACCCTGAATTTCAAATTTTTCACAGGCCTAACTACTTGTAAACGTCAGGCAAATCCAATTATTTCTTTGCCAACCGGCCAATTTTAACAGTCCATTGGCCTGAGCCGATTCCATCACCTGGTTTTCATCATCTTGCAATAGTCCGCTTAAAATAAGACTGCCGCCTTTTCTGAGACTCGCACACATTGAAGGCATATTTTCCAGAATTACATTCCGGCCGATATTGGAAACAATGATGTCCCAACTTTTTTCAGCCAGGAAAATATCGCTTTTAAGGAGTTGAATTTTCTGGCAATTATTAAGAGCAATATTTTCAGCCGCATTCCTGATGCACCATTCATCGTTGTCAATGGCCAAAATTTGCCCGGCGCCCATTTTGCAGGCCAGGATGGCGAGAATTCCTGTACCAGTTCCAAAGTCTGCCAGCGCCCGATCCTCAAAAGAAATTTCCTTCATTGCGCGCATCATCAGCCAGGTAGTTGCGTGATGCCCTGTGCCGAAACTCATTTTTGGCGTGATAATGATTTCATGCCTAACCCCTGCGATGGGGCGATGAAATTCCGCCCTGATTCCTACAAAATCCTCAATTATTACAGGGTCGAAACCAGCTTCCCAAATCTGGTTCCAATTAATATCCTCAATTATTGATTCTGTGTATTTTGTATTTTGCAATCTAATAATTGACTTCAGATGCGCCGGGTTGAATTCTTCCTCTTTTATATAAGCTTTCAGGAAGTCGGTGCCATCTTCGAATCCGGCATAACCCGCTTCGGCCAGAAATGCAATCAGCATTTCCCGGTATATTTGATCCTCTGCATCGAATTTTAATTCTATATATCTTCCCATATATCTTGTGATCCGGTATTTACCGGGGTCAGATCAATAGATGACAAATTCATTTCCTGGCCGTGATCAAATTCATATAATAGAAAACCACCGAGTGGCAGATGAGTACTGTAGAAATACTGATCTGCAAATCAGTGGTGAGTCACTGGGGAAACCCTGCTACAGGTTTCTCTATAAATATCCATATTCCTCAATGTTATACTTCCCCTGAACCCGGTTCAGCAGCGGGTCTCGGCCTCGGCGCAAAATCGGGCTTTGGCATCAGCACCTTTCTGCTTAGTTTGAATTTGCCCGTTTTATGATCAACTCCAATGAGCTTGACTTTTACAACATCTCCTTCTTTCAATACTCCTTCCATACTCTCCAGGCGTTTCCAACTTATTTCACTGATATGTAACAAGCCTTGTTTGCCAGGCAGGAATTCAACGAAAGCACCGAATTCTTTAATGCCTTTTACAGTAGCCTCATAAACATCACCTACTGATGGAACAGCAACGATACCCTTGATCCAGGATACGGCTTTATCGAGTCCTTCTTTTGCAGGAGAGAATATACTTACTTCTCCCACATTGCCTACTTCCTCAATATTAATAGTTGTTCCGGTTGTCCTTTGTATTTCCTGTATCACTTTGCCCTGTGGCCCTATCACAGCCCCGATAAATTCCTTGTCAATGAAGAGTTTTTCCATTCTTGGAGCATGTGGCTTCACTTCTTCCCTGGCCGCGGCAATGGTTTCATACATGGCTTCCAGAATATAAAGTCTTCCCTTTCGAGCCTGTTCCAAAGCTTCCCTCATGGTTGCCATACTCAATCCATCAACCTTGATATCCATTTGCACACCGCAGATACCCTCACGCGTACCCGTAACCTTAAAATCCATATCACCCAGATGATCTTCATCACCCAGGATATCAGTTAGAATGGCATACTTATTATCGCTCTGCCTTGTAATAAGGCCCATTGCCACTCCACCCACGTGCTTGGGTATGGGTACCCCAGCATCCATCAGCGCTAAAGAACCCGCGCATACAGTAGCCATGGAAGAGGAACCATTTGATTCAAGGATATCACTTACTATCCTGACCGTATAGGGATAATCATTACCAGGCATCATTTTCTTCAGGGAACGCATCGCAAGATTTCCATGGCCCACTTCACGTCTGCCCGGAGCTCTTAAAAACTTAACCTCTCCGGTAGAAAAAGGAGGGAAATTATAGTGCAAAATAAACTTTGAATAATCAGAAGTGGCCGCACTTTCAACGAGAAGGGAATCTAAAGGAGTGCCTAAAGTAACTGTTGTAATAGACTGGGTTTCACCTCTTGTAAATAAAGCCGATCCGTGGGGAGTGGGGAGCACGTCCACATCCATGCTCAGGGGCCTTACCTGGTCAAGGCTTCTTCCATCCAGCCTGCTTCTTTTATCAAGGATCATATTCCGAACCAATTCCCATTTCAGATCCTCGAGATATTTGCCGGCAAGTTTCTTATCCTCATCGGATGCTTCTTCACCCAAACTGGTGATAAGATCTTCTTTCAATTTGTCGAAAGCATCACTCCTCTCATGTTTTGTGGTTCCGGATTCGGAGATCTCCCTGATTCTCCCGGATGCAAAGGAATTTACTTTTTGGTGCAATTCCTCATTCTGGGTGGGTTTGGGGTAATCTCTCTTGCCTTTTGCTCCCACTGCTTCTCTGAGTGCATGTTGGGCAGCAATTTGAATCTTTATGGCCTCATGAGCAATTTCCAGTGCCTGCACCAGGTCTTCTTCAAAACATTCCTGCGCTTCACCTTCAACCATCATCAGGTTCCTTTCAGTGGCGGCGATCATGAAATCCATGTCGGCATTTGCCAATTGGCTTCGGCTTGGGTTCACCAAAAACTCGCCCTCTACCCTGGCAATGCGCACTTCAGAAATCACTTCTTTAATGGGTATATCCGAAATGGCAAGTGCAGCGGAGGCGGCCAGGCATGCCAGTGCATCGGGAACTACTTCCTTGTCACTCGAAATGAGGGTGATGATCACCTGAACATCGCAAAAATAGTCTTCTGGAAAGAGCGGCCTCAGGGCACGATCCACAAGCCGGCTGATGAGTACTTCGTAGTCATTCAGTCTGCCTTCCCTCTTGAAAAAGGAGCCGGGAATACGACCCGCTGATGCGAATTTTTCCATATAATCTACCGAGAGGGGAAAGAAATCCTGACCTTCTTTCGGTTTCTTGTTGGCTACAACGGTTGCAAGTAAAATGCAATTACCCTGGCGCACAGTTACAGATCCATCGGCTTGCCGGGCCAATTTGCCCGTTTCAAGAAATACGGTTCTGCCGCCACCCAGGTCAAAAGACGTGCTGATAGGTTGAGAGAGCATAAGTTGAAATGATTAAATTTTGACTTAGAGTCCACAAATGGAGGAGAAATGCCGTCGTAGGCTCTAAATTCTGTAGTTGTTATAGAATAAAAAATCTAACAGTAATAAAGCACTATTCCCAACTGGCCAGTTGGGAATAGTGTAATCTTAAAAAGTCCTTTTATTTCCTGATTCCAAGTTTTTCGATCAATGCACGGTATCCCTGCAGATTCTGCCTGCTCAGGTAGGTCAATAAACGTTTTCTTTGCCCAACCAGTTGCATGAGGCCTCTGTGCGTGGAAAAGTCTTTTTTATTGGCCTGCAGATGTTCAGAAATGTGGTTGATGCGCTCCGTTAAGGAGGCGATTTGTGCTTCAATGGAACCTGTGTTCTTTTCGTTTCCACCGAAATCAGTGAAGATTTTCTTTTTTTTGTCGGCAATTACACTTGACATCTCAATTAATTTTTTGAAAAAGCATCCCGGTTATATTATCTCTAATTTCGGCGCAAAGTTAAGGAAAAAGGGGAATGTGCAAAAGTAAATCTTTTACCATCCAATTTGCAGAAACCCTAGGCTCACAATACTTTAAGGGCGGTATGAGTTGGCACAACTCATTTCAGGTATTTAAAATTCAGGCTATAGAGCACAACAAACAATATCCCTAAAAATGCCAGAATGGAAGAAGACAAAATACCAAAAATATTCCCGGCTCCAAATGCCACAAAGGGTCCTGCAACCGCAATGATAGTTCCCAGTATATAGGACCAGAATCCGATTTTTCTGAGACTGAACATCAGAATTCCGCCAAGGAGGGTGAGTAAGCTGCCTGCCACCCTGAAAAGTGCATTCTTG
>CALFNL010000386.1 GCA_937902875.1 uncultured Bacteroidota bacterium
TAAAAGCTGCTGCCATTATACTGATTGCTTTTTGCACGCTCAGTTTTACAAAAAATCCAAACGCAGGCCTCGGACTCTTCCCGGGTCCCACGGACCTGGGAAATGTAGTTATCCACAAGGGTTGGGCCAGCTATGATCCCAAATCAAAAATTTATACCATTGAAGGATCAGGCTCTAATATTTGGGGTGCAGCCGACGGATTCCATTTAGTATGGAGAAAAATGAGAGGCAATTTCAAACTCAGTACCTCTGCTGCTTTTGTAGGGAAGGGAGTGGAAAATCACAGGAAGATAGGTTGGATGGTAAGGGCTTCGCTGGACAGTAACTCGGCTCATGCGAGTGCCGTAGTTCATGGAGATGGTCTCACCTCACTCCAATTCAGAAAAGCAACAGGAGTGGCCACCGAAGAAAAACGTTCGACCCAGGTCGGGGCCAACCTGATTCAACTGGAGCGAAAAGGGAACAGTTATATCATGACCGTTTCGAAGGATGGAGGCCCGCTTATTACAGACCAGGTGGACAATATTAAATTGGGTGATGAAGTATATGTGGGACTCTTCGTATGTTCTCATAACGTAAATGTTTCGGAAAAAGCGGTATTCGAGCAGGTATCCATCGTGGCAACGAAATGAGGGGGATATTAGTCACTGCGTCCGCCGCAGATTTATAGAAGGCGGATAAGTCAGTGGTCATTTGGAAGAAGGCATCAGGAAGAAGATGTTTGGGAGCTAAAAGCCAGGATGGAATGGTTGCACGCAGTAGCAATGAAGAAGGCGCTGTGAATCTCTGTGAAACCTCCGTGGCCCTCTGTGTAACAATAATATTTACCGGAGGAGAAGCATTTTGGTGACTAACGGCCGCAGTACATGTTTCGCGGAACTGCCTAAATTAGGTTTTCATTACAGCACATTCTTAAAATACATCAATATGAAATTCGCTTCTTTACTATTTTTTTGTTTTTGCTACCAGCTTGCCTCAGCTCAAATGAATGGTTCTAACCCCATCGGGATATTCGACGGCCACAAAGACATTGGAAACCCCAAATTAGCGGGATCCTCACAGTATGATGAAGCCACACAGACCTACACGCTGAAAGGCTCCGGATACAATATCTGGTTTAACAGGGATGAATTTCAATTCCTTTATAAAAAGATCAGTGGGGATTTTATCCTAACCGCCAATTTTGAATTTGTGGGAGGGGAAGGCATAGGCCACCGTAAGATCGGCTGGATGATCAGGGAATCTGATGACGCGGAGGCGGCCGGCATCAATGCCTGCTCCCATCTTGACGGACTCACTGTGATGCAATGGCGGCCATTGCGCGGCGCCTATATGAGAGATCCGGAAGACGAGATATTCTTTCCCAAGAAGAATTTCCAGATCATACAATTGGAACGTATAGGCAAGACCGTTACCATGCGCGTTGCACATTGGGGAGAACCCCTTCAGACACTGGGATCGCATGTGATGAATGACATGAAGGATACGGTTCTCGCGGGATTGTATATCTGTGCCCATGATTCCAATGCGATGGCAGAAGCCAGGGTATGGAATGTGAGGATTGATAAACCGGTTCCATATGAATACAATCCGGATAAGCAGGGCTACCTGGGTTGCAGAATGGAAACGATGAATGTATTCGATGGAAAAAGAAAAGTGATTCATGAATCCACGGGCCGCTTCGAAGCTCCCAATTGGATGCCCGATGGTAAAAAACTATTGTTCAATGAAAATGGATCGCTCTATAAAATACCCGTGGAGGGAGGAACGCCGGAAAAACTCAATACAGGTTCGGCTGACAGGAACAACAACGACCATGGAATTTCATTCGACGGGAAGACCATCGCAATCAGCAGCCACCGTCAGGGTTTACCCGGTGGAGGTTCAACCGTGTACATCGTACCAATTGAAGGAGGTAATGCAAAACTGATCACTGAAAAAACGCCGTCTTACTGGCATGGCTGGAATCCCAATGGCAAGGAAGTGGCTTTTGTGGGCATGCGCGATGGCAAGGTCTATAACCTCTACAAAATATCAGTCAATGGGGGAGAAGAGATCGCGCTGACGCATAACACGACGGGTCATGTGGATGGTCCCGAATATTCACCCGACGGAAAATATATTTATTTCAATGCCAATCCTACCGGAACCATGCAGATCTGGCGCATGCGCCCGGAGGGAGCCGGGTAGGAGCAAAGCACGTGGGACGAATACCATAATTGGTTTCCGCATATTTCACCGGATGGGAAGTGGATGGTATTTATTTCTTTTCCGATAGATATAGATCCGAATGCACATCCTTCCTACAAGAAAGTGATGCTGAGGCTGATGCCTGTTGCAGGCGGTGCTCCCAGAGTGATTGCCTACCTCTATGGCGGGCAGGGAACCATCAATGCACCTTCCTGGTCGCCAGACAGCAAGTCGATCTCTTTTGTAAGCAATTCGGGGAAATCAGATAAATAAATGGGCGGTTTCAATAGTTTGGCGGACCCTGGTTTTAGTACCAGGGCCCGCTTTTTTCTGCACCTGCCGCAGCCCAAATTATTCATGTGAAGCGTAGACCCGCCTGGCCTACTTTTTCAATTGACCTTAATGATTTCAAAGTCAGGCGATACCAATTCCTCTTTTTGACTGGCGCATTTATAATCAAATCCATTATTGGATGGCGGCTCACATGTTATCCATCCATTCCTGAATTAACGTGAATTGCCACGGTATGTCCATTGAGATATCAAATCTGCCTGCAATATGGTGATTGATAGGCGCGGAATATTTCTGAGAAATGGCTGAGTTCACAAAGAAATAAGATGATGTAGCGAAGATGTGGCAGAAATGATGTGTTTTCAATCATTCTGAATACCTGATGTAGTATTGATGTGGTGCAAAAATTTAGACTTGTATAAATTGAACTGGGAAACATGGGAATATTACCATTCTCAGGCATGGAGAAGCAGTTTGAGGAGCATGTATTTGAAATGAACCCGGGGCCACCAGAGGGTGGAAAGAAAGTTCAGGGAATGAATGCAGTGGCGATGAATTTGAAAGGATGGTAGCGAGGCATTCACCATCACTGTTCCGAAAGATTCGTGCATGGCTACCTGGATGAATTCTTTTTCAGGTTCGATGGCAGACATTCAATGAGAAGCCTCT
>CALFNL010000387.1 GCA_937902875.1 uncultured Bacteroidota bacterium
GCAATGGAATTAGTGTTATCCATTTCGGTGCTTTTTCTGAGCGACACCGTTGCATCACTGAATAATCCCAGCTCATTTTCACACCAACCCTTGTTATAATAAAACTTTGAATCATTTATTTCGGGTTTCAGGTCCCTGTACTTATTATAATTGTCCAGCGCTTTCTGGTATTCTTTGCCGGCAAAATAACAATTCCCTATTTCTTTATATGCCAGTCCGTAATTGGGATTCAGGCTGGTAGCCCTGGTTAGATAGGTAAGCGCTTCATCATATTTTGTCAGCATCTTATACGAATACCCAATTTCAAAATAATTCTGCGCCTTGTCTTTAGGGTTATTCTTCTCTTCCTTTTTCAAAACATCCAGCGCTTCATTGTACATGGCTTGTTCATTGTAGCACCAACCCAGTTCATGCAGGGCTTCGGTGTAGTCTGGTTTTAGCAGTACCGCCTTCTTGTACGCGCTTTCTGCTTCCGTGTATTTTTTGTTATCCTGGAAAGATTTTCCTTTATCGAACCATTCCTTAGCGGTAGTTTGAGCCGGAGCTCCCAGCCCCGCAAATAACAATGAGCCGAGTATTATGACTGCTATTTTCATGATTCCTGGGTTTTCGGTTAAACCAATCGGTAAACCAAGATACAGTAATGTCTCACCAACTGCAATTCCTGGCTTGTATGGGCTTTTCAAGGAGGCAGGAATCGCTCCCATTCCTGTACGGGCCCAAAAAAGCCCCTGGAAAATCCAGAGGCCTGTTCCAAACCTAACCTTAGTCACTGATTCAATTTTCGTTTGTTTACGATGAATATGCCTTCGGAAGCGGAAGCCTTCAAGATATATTCCTTCTTTTGATCCGTTGCCGTAATGAAGTAGAAAGTTTGTGAATCATATACGGCTTCCAGAACTGATTCCTGAATTTGAATATCAGGATATTTTTCCTTCAGGTTCCTGGTTACGGCAAAAGGCAGTTGATTGAGATTAATGAACCTTGTGGTGCTTATCAATTCGCCATCGGGCGAAAAATATGCAATAAGTCTTTGCCCCATGTAATTGAAGGTTGCCTGATAGGCACCGCTCACTTTTTCCCAATGGGCATTTGATACTCCTGAGAATTCGTGATTGAGAGCATCCGTTAATTTTTGATTAACTGGAGTTTCGCCTGCCTGAAGCGCCGATGAACTCAGCAATAGAACCAGGCCTATGGCAGTCATGATCCGTTTCATAAATTTTTGTTTAAAGGTTTAATGATTAATGATTCCCGGATCAAAGCTATGAATGCAGGAGGCAGTTGTCAACCGATTCTTGATTGTGATGCTTACGGGAATAGACACCATGTACAAACGGGCCTGAGATTGCTCAACTGGAAATCTGGATCCGCATGAAACCCTTTATCACAGCCACTTCTATAATATTCATAAAGTTTTATTAATTCATGACAGAACCTTCAAATGTTAATGGTGTGATGGATAAGTGGTATGGCACATATGGAATAAAGCATATTCCCCGATCTTAGTTAACTTCCATAAAGATACCCGGCATGAATTACCTGGCTCACGCATATCTTTCATTCAATCATCCCTCCATACTGGTAGGAAATATGGTCAGTGATTTTGTAAAAGGGAGGAAGAAATTTGAATACAGTGAAGATATTCAGAAGGGTATTTCTCTGCATCGCGCCATTGACGAGTTCACCGATTTCCACAGGGTCACCGCATTTGCGAAATCCTTTTTCCGCAGGGACTATGGGTTATACAGCGGACCATTCATCGACATTGTGTATGATCATTTCCTGGCCAATGATGAGTCAGAATTTCCCAAAGGGAGCCTTCTGGAATTTACCGAAAAAACCTACGCCATACTCAATTCACAGTTTTCCGCATTGCCTCTGAAGTTTCAATACCTTTTCCCGTTTATGAAAACGCAGAACTGGCTTTATAACTACCGCCATCGCTGGGGCATCAGGAACAGTTTTGAGGGCCTGGTGCGAAGGGCTGCATATATGTATGAGAGTGAGACCGCTTTCAGGATCTTTGAGACGAATTATATGCAATTGGAGAATTGCTTTGCCGAATTTTTCCCGGAGTTGAAAGAATTTGCAAGACTTTATTTTGACAAACTCGTCATAGGGGGAATACCTTAAACCGTTCGTGACAGCTCCTGGAAAGAGCTTCCCTGTCATCAGGATGGGCGATATTGATGAGAGCTTCCGCTCTTTGCCTCAGATTCTTTCCAAAAAGATATGCAACCCCATATTCAGTTACAACATAATGAACATGTGCCCTGGTTGTTACCACGCCCGCACCTTGTTTCAGAAAGGGCACGATCCTGGGAATTCCTTTGTTAGTGCGGGATGGAAGTGCAATGATGGGTTTTCCGCCTTCGCTCACGGCGGCCCCCCTCATGAAATCCATTTGGCCACCCACTCCTGAAAATTGGTAAGTGCCTATAGAATCCGAACAAACCTGGCCTGTAACATCTATTTCAATGGCGCTGTTGATGGCTATCATCTTATTGTTTCGTCGAATGATATGGGGATCATTTACATAGTCTATATCAAGGAACGCGAAGGCGGGATTATCATTCACGAAATCGTAGAGCCGTTTAGTTCCGAGCGCAAAGGCCACGACGGTCTTGCCCGGATGAATATTTTTGTATCGATTGGTGATGATATTTTTTTCATACAATTCAATCAGGCCATCGGAGCACATTTCAGTATGAACGCCCAGGTCTTTATGATTTTGGAGGCTGCCAAGTACCGCGTCGGGAATGGCACCAATTCCTGTTTGAATCGTACACCTGTCATCTATCAATTCCGCAACAAAGGCCCCGATCTGGCGATCTGTATCCGATGATTTTTCGGCCACATTGGATTCATGAAGCGGGTCTTCACAATAAACCATTGCATGAAATTTTTCAACGTGTATCATCCCATCGCCATGAGTACGAGGCACATTCGGATTCACCTGGGCCACCACATGGCGCGCATTGTTCAC